>DAIMJK010000139.1:0-9275 GCA_036722245.1 Lysobacterales bacterium | reverse complement strand
GCTCCAACGGCGCGAAAGCAATGAACAGCGCCTGATTGCGGGTTGCCGGCCCGGCGGTCGCGCCAGCCTCGCGGCTACGACTGCTGCGCTGAGCGGTGCCGGTCTTGCCGGCAAACTGATACGGCGCGTCCAGACCGATCGCGCGGGCGGTGCCGGTTGATCCGTGGACCACGGCGCGCATCGACTCGACCACCGCAGCCAGATGGGCCGGATCGCTGATGCCGACCGGCACCGGCGCGGTTCGGGGCGCCGGTTGCGGTGCGTCGTCCAGCCGCGGCTGGATCGCGCGCAGCAGTTGTGGCGCGATGCGCTGCCCGCCGTTGGCGAGTGCGGCGGAGGCTACCGCCAGCTGCAGGATGCTGCTGACGTTGTAGCCCTGTCCGATTGCCGTAATTACCGTTTCGCCCGGATACCAGGGCTGATCCAGTCGGGCTCGCTTCCATGCTCGCGACGGCAGGATGCCACTGGTCTCGGCCGGCAGATCGATGCCCGTCGGCGCACCAAAGCCCATCCGGCCCAGGAAGGCCGACATCCGGTCGATGCCCAGATCCAGGCCGAGCTGATAAAAATAGCTGTTGACCGACTGGGCCATCGCCTCGCGCAGATCGACCCGACCATGGCCGCCGGCACGCCAGTCGCGAAAGCCGATGTCCATGCCCGGTATGCGGAACTCGCCGGACGACCACACCGTCGTGCTGGGGGTGATCAAACCGGCCTGCAGACCGGCCAGGGCGATGAACGGTTTGAGCGTGCTGCCCGGCTCATAGCCGCCCTGCAGGACGCGATTGAACAATGGCCGGCCCGGCGCATCAAGCAGCGCCTGGTAGGCCTTCTGCGAAATCCCGTTGACGAAGGGATTGGCGTCGTAGCTGGGTTGGCTGACCAGCGCCAGCACATCGCCGCTGTGTACGTCGATCACCACGGCCGCCCCGCGGGTGTCGCCGAAACTTTCCACTACGGTGCGCTGCAAGGCCAGGTCGATGCTCAGATAGAGATTTTCGCCGGCCTGCGCCGGCTCCTGGTCGAGCGTGCGCAGTACCCGTCCCTCGGCATTGGTTTCAACCCGCTCGCGACCCAGTTCGCCGCGCAGCAGATGTTCGTACTGGCGCTCTATGCCGAGCTTGCCGATGTGACTGGTGACGCCCCGGCGCGCCTCTTCCAGCGCTTCCTGCTCTTCGGCGTTGACCCGGCCGACGTAGCCGATCACGTGCGCCAGCAGACCGCCCTGCGGGTAGTGCCGGCTGGGCACCGGCACCACCTCCACGCCGGGGAGTCGCCAGCGATCGAGCGCCAGTCGGGCCACTTCCTCCTCGCTCAGGTTGAAGCGCAGCGGCAGGCTCTGGAAGCCACGGCGGTAGCGCACCTGGGCTTCGAAGCGCTCGCGATCATCTGCCGGCAAGTCAATGATGCGGGCCAGCTGGTCCAGCAGTTGCGCCATGTCTCCGACTTGCTCGGGTACGACTTCGAGCCGATAGGACAGCCGGTTGTCCGCCAGCAAGACGCCGTTGCGATCGAAAATCAGTCCGCGCGTCGGCGCCAGCGCGCGTACCTTGACCCGATTGCGCTCCGAGCGGGTCGAGAACTCCTCGTGCAGCACCACCTGCAGATAGGCGAAGCGGGCCAGCAGGGCGACGATGGCCAGTGCGACCATGGCCAGCGCAATCCAGGCGCGACGGCGGAACTGCGCCCGCTCGAACTGCACATCCTTGAGTGCCTTGTGGCCACGCATGACCTGCCCCTAGCCTCGCGTCGCGCGGTTGCGACCGCGCAAGCGCAAGCGGTCCATAAGCAGGAACAGCCACGGCCAGAGCAGCATGCCGACCAGCGGGCTGAGCCAGAAGCCCAGGCTGGGCCAGCCCTCACCGCCAAACAAGCGAACCCACAGGGCCAGAATGCGATCGTTCAACAACAGCCCAAACACCGCCAGCGCCTGCTGACTGACCGGAAAGAAGCGCAGCCGAAAGCGGAATCGCAAGGCCACGTGGGTCAGTATCACCAACCGCAGCGCGTGCTCGCCAAGCAGGCTGCCAGCCAGCACATCGAGCAGCAGGCCAAAGGCGAAGGCCACACCCAGATGCGCTACCCGTGGCATTTCCAGAGCGCAATAGATCAGCAGCAGACCGGCCCAGAACGGCTTCAGCGGCGCCAGCATCGGCGGCAGGCGGACGACGGTCAGCAACAGCACAGCGAAGGCCACGATCAGGAACAGGCGCCATTCGTGACCGCGAGTCAAGACTCGGGCTCCGCTGTCTCACCTTCGGCCGGATCGACCGGGTCGACCGGCTGTGCATCCCCGTCGGCCGGATCGCTCGCGGACTGGGGTTGCGCCAAGCCATTGCGCGGCAACGGGGGTCCCTCCGGCTGGGCACGAGGGGCCACCGCCAGCAGTTCACGCACCCGGCTCAGCGCGGCCAATGGCTCGGCCAGTCCGCGCGCAAAGGGGGCACCGGCACTGCGCTCGATCGAGCTGACCCGTGCCACCGGCAAGCCAGCCGGAAAGCGGCCGCCCAGCCCGGAGCTCAGGAGCAGGTCTCCAGCCACGAAATCGGCCGTCAGCGGCATGCTGCGCAAGGCCAGCCGATCCTTCTCGCCGGTGCCATAGAGCAGACTGCGTTCACCACTACGGGCGTTGACCACCGGCAGACCGTGGCCGGGATCACTGATCAGCAGCACGATGGACTGACCCGCGCCCAGTTCGATCAACTGACCAACGACGCCGGCTGCGTCAATCAGCGCGCTGCCCTCGACCAGACCATCACGCTCGCCGCGATCGATGACCACGCGATGACGGAAAGGATCGGGATCGACATCCAGCACCCGGGTCGGCAGCGCCGACAACCGCTCCTGCTCGGCCAGGGCCAGACCGCCCGTCAGGCGCCGTTGTTCGGCCAGCGCCAGTTCGGCTTCAGCCAGGCGTAGTCGGGTTTCGCGCAGGGCCGCCGCCATTTCCTCGTTCTCGGCCTGTAGCCGTTCCCGGTTGGCCAAGCCGTCGCGCAAGGCGACACCGACCAGCGAAGGCAATTCGGCCAGGCTGTAGAGCGGCTCGCTGATGCGCGCGACCGTGTTGCGGAACTGGTCCAGGTAGTCACCGCGTCGATCGGCCAGCATCACCAGTACTGCCAGCGCCAGGTACACCACCAACGCCAGCGTCGAACTGCCTTCACCGGCGAACAATGCCGAACGATCCTGGCCTCCCGCCTGTTCCACTGTCGATCAGGGTCTCCGCCCCAAGCTGAGCCACATTCCCCAGGGTCGCCCCGCAGTCCGAGCCGATGCGCTCGCTGCGGATGAACAACGGGTTTGCGACAGGGCGCTCATTCGCCGAAGAACATGTCCGGGCCGTGCTCGTCCACCAGTTCCAGCGCACGCCCGCCACCGCGCGCCACACAGGTCAGCGGGTCTTCGGCCACCTGCACGTGCAGGCCGGTCACCTCGGAGATGAGCTTGTCCAGATCCTTCAGCAGCGCGCCGCCCCCGGTCAGCACGATGCCGCGCTCGGCCACGTCCGCGCACAGCTCCGGCGGGGTCTGTTCGAGCGCCGCCTTGACCGCCTGACAGATGCCGGAAAGCGGTTCGTGCAGAGCTTCGAGCATCTCGTTGGAGTTGACCGTGACATTGCGGGGTACGCCTTCGGCAAGGTTGCGACCGGACACCTCGATTTCCGCCACCTCGCTCGACGGATAGGCGCAGCCGATCTCGATCTTGATCCGCTCGGCGGTAGATTCGCCGATCAGGGTGCCGTGATTGCGGCGCACGTAGTTGATGATCGCCTCGTCGAAGCGGTCACCGCCGATGCGCACCGAGGCCGAGTAGACGATACCGTTGAGCGAGATCACAGCCACCTCGGAGGTGCCGCCGCCGATGTCGATGACCATCGAGCCGCGTGCCTCGTGGATCGGGATGCCGGCGCCGATCGCCGCCGCCATCGGTTCGTCGATCAGGAACACCTCGCGCGCACCGGCGCCCTCGGCCGATTCCTTGATCGCGCGCCGTTCCACCTGGGTCGAGCCGCAGGGCACGCAGACCAGCACTCGCGGGCTGGGCCGGAACAACCGGTTCGGGTGGACCCGCCGGATGAAGTGCTGCAGCATCGCCTCGGTCATCGTGAAGTCGGCGATGACGCCGTCCTTCAGCGGCCGCACCGTGACGATATTGCCGGGCGTGCGGCCGAGCATGCGCTTGGCCTCCATGCCCACCGCCGCCACCGACCGCGGTCCCCCCGGGCCGCGATCCTGACGGATGGAAACCACCGAAGGCTCATTCAGGACGATGCCCTGGCCACGCACGAACACCAGCGTGTTGGCTGTGCCAAGGTCGATCGACAGGTCGGTGGAAAACAGCCCACGCAGACTCTTGAATCCAAACATAGGGTTGAAAGGTCCATCGAGGGACGCCCCGCGAGCCAACGGCGAACGCGAAGCATCCAGGGGAGAGGCGCCGGCCTGAATCCAGGCCCGGACGTGCCGTAGCCGCCTAGTATAGCGTCAGCACCGGGGCGCTAGTGCGAAGTAGAGCGCAGGGCTGAGGGCTGAGGGGTCAGAAAAGCAATACCAGTAGCCCGTTCCAGTGGCCAGTTCAAGAGCGCCAAAGGGCCACAGCGGAGCGCGTAGGATGTCGGTGAGCTCCGCGAACCGCATCACACAAGGCTGCGGGCCGTGAAGAGCACCACCCTCGTCATTGCGAGGCCCGCGCCGCTTGATCTCCAACCGTAGACGGGCACCTGTTCGTGGTGGGCCGCGGCAATCCAGTGCTCTTGTTCGGAGAAGCAAATGCGATTGCCGCAGTCGCTTAGGCTCTTTCGCAATGACGAAGGTTCAAGGCCCGTGTGCATTTCGGGTTCCAAAAAGGGGTCTCGCAATGACGGCAGTGGAAGGCCAGCGTGCGGGTACGCGCTTCTTGCCCCCTCACTGGCTACTGGAACTGGCCACTGGAACGGCTGTCAAGTTTCTGAACGCAATTCCAACGCCGACTGAATGACTGGCTGAATGCCACTTGCGCGCGCAATTGCGAATGACCAGACTTCGTGGCGCCATAAAGCGCTGTCATCTGCGGCGCTGCCCACTGTGGTAACAACTTTGAATCTTCAAGGAATGGAGAAAACCAATGAAGCGTATTGCATGGATTCTTGCGGCCGCCCTGGCCGCGCCGATCAGCGCGGTTGCCAGCGAGCTGAGTTACAACTACGTCGAAGTGAACTACGTCCGCGTGGATCCGGATGGATTCGATTCAGAGGATGGCTTCGGTTTGCGCGGGTCCGCCGCGATCAATCCCAATTTCCACGTCTTTGGCGGCTACGAGAGCATCGACTTCTCCGGCTTCGACATCGACCGCTACCGGCTTGGCCTCGGCTACAACACGCCGATCAACGACACTGTGGATTTCGTCGGTCGGGTTGCGTGGGAGCGTGTTGATATCGGTTCCTTCGACGATGACGGCTTCAGCGCCGAGGTGGGCGTCAGGGCGGCTCTGGGACCGAACTTCGAAGGCGGCGCTGCGCTGCGCTATGTTGACTTCGATGACAGCACGACTTCCATCGTAATCAATGGTCAGTACAAGTTCAGCCAGGCCTGGGGCGTCAATGCCGAAGTCGATTTCAGTGACGACGGCAATTCGTTCCTGATCGGTCCACGCCTGTCCTTCTGATCTGATTCAGGCAGCGGCCTTGATGGCCGGTCAACGAAGAGGCCCGGCAATCGCCGGGCCTTTTTTCTCACTCGGCGCTGGCCGCAGCCGCGCCTATATGCGTATCGAAAAATGCCAGCAGCCGAGTGTAATACTCGCGTTTGTTTTCTTCGACGAAGAAGCCGTGTCCTTCGGTCGGATAGATCAGGGCTTGCACCGGGACGCCCGCGCTTTTCAGCGCCCTTTCCATCGCTTCGGTGTGAGCGACAGGCGCGCGCTCATCCTTGCCGCCGGCGGCAAGGAACACCGGTACCTTGATCCGGTCCGCCAGGCGGGCTGGCGAATAGGCCTCAAGATCCTCCTTGCCCAGGTTGTGCTCGAGCAGATTGCGGCCGGCACGGCGTTCCTGGATGTCGCCTTCGCGATAAAGCATCGGTAGATCGTAAACGCCAATATAGCCGGCCGCGCACCGGTACAAGTCCGGTTCCTTGGCAGCGCCCATCAGCGCCGCATAGCCACCATAGCTGGCGCCGTAAATGCAGATGCGCGCCGGATCAGCAATGCCCTGTTCGACTGCCCAGCGGGTCGCGTCGGTCAGATCGTCCTGCATCGCCTTGCCCCATTGACGCAGACCAGCCGCCGCGTGGGCCCTGCCATACAGGCTGGAGCCACGGAAGTTGACCTGCAGGACCGCATAGCCGCGCGCCGCCAGTATCTGGGACTCGCTGTCGAAACCCCAGACGTCGGCGACGTTGAAGGGTCCGCCATGCGGCAAGAGGATCAATGGCAGTCCCTTGCCTTCGGTCCCTGCCGGGACGGTCAGATAGCCGTGCAAGGCCAGGCCGTCACGCGCCTGCAGCGTGATGGGCCGCATTTCGGCGGTCCGGCGCGGGTCGATCCAATCCTGCCGCGGCATCAGCAGATCGGCGGTCTTCTGCTCGACGTCAAACAGATAGAAGTCGCCCGGGTTGCGATCGCTGGAGACTTCCAGCAAGGCGATCTTGCCATCTCGCGTAGCCGAGTCGATGCTGATCCGGTGGCCTGGAAAGCTCTTTTCCAAGGTGCGCAGCAAGATGGCATCGGGGCTCGAGCGGTCGAAGTAGCGCATTACCGGCCGACCTTCCATATACAGCGCGCCGATCAGTCGGCGGCCGGTCGGATCGTGCAGCAGTTCGTATGGATCTCCGAACTCGCCGCGCAGGGCCAGGCTACGCTCGCCAGTTGCGACGTCCATGGCATATATCCCGTCGGGACCCGTGGACTCTTCCAGACGAAGATATGCGGTCTTGCCATCACCCGAGAAGCCCACGGGCCACATCCTCAGATGGGTCTTGCCCTGATCGTTGAGCTGCTCCCAGTCGGCCTCGTTACTGGCGCGATACCAGGTCTCCAGGTCGTTGTCGACGCCGGCGCCGGTGGCAAAACGCACTTGTCCTTGCGGATCGGTCAGGAAGGTAGCGCGCTGCACGGGGCCGACCACGATCCGGTTGCGCCGGCCCGTGTACACGTCCATCTCGTCAACCTGGGCATAGGGTTCTGATTTCTGCGCCCACGGCCAGATCGTGATCAAGACCTTCCTGTCGTCTCCGGGGACCTCATCGAGCAGCCACGCCGAGCCGTATCCCTGCCGACCCTTGTCGAGCCGACTGCCGATCCGCCCGCCCTCCGCACGAACGCCATACAGCAACTCCTGGCGACTGCCATCGGCGTTGGTGGCGAATATCTCGCCGGTCGAGCGCGGCTGGTCGAGTTCGCCGATCTTCTCGGCCACGGCGAATAGCAGTCGTTCATCGTTGACCCAGGTCAGATCAATGACGTGCCGGTTGGTGCCCGGATTGAGTCCGGCGGTCGTGCCGTTGTCCGAACTGCGGACAATCTTCAACAGCGTGCGATCCTCGGCCTTGATCGTCAGGGCATAGTGCTGGCCGTCCGGCGAAATCTTGATGGTCTCGAAAGCCTGTGGCCTGAGCAGCTCCTCCGATGAGTGCGGTGGAAGTTGTTCGGCGAAAACCGGTGGTGCCAACAGCAGGATGCCGAACAGCCAGATGCAATGCTTGAGCATGGCGGGAACTCTCCGTGGGATTGGGGTAGGTGCGAAGCCGGGCTGCGCGCCGATGCTTCACGTGCATTTCTGGTGAAGGCTGACGATCAGGCTGGCACGGTGCCGCAAATCAGGCAAGCGCGCACTTGCATCTGCAGGCAGCCCTGGCAGAGGAGGGACTCAATGGATCTTGGCCAGAATCCCGTCCAGCTCATCCAGCGACCCGTAGCGGATCACCAGCTGACCCTTGCCGCCACGTTTGTGCTGGATCGCCACCGCAGCGGCCAGCTTTTCGGACAACGCACGCTGCAGTTGCTCGATATTGGGGTCGCGCCTGGTCGGAGGAACAACTTTCGGCACGCTCAGGGCCCGCCGCACTGCTGCTTCGGTCTCACGCACCGACCACTGCTTGTCCGCCGCCTCACGGGCCAGCGCGATCTGCGCGGCACCGGCCAGCGCCAGCAAGGCACGGGCATGGCCCATCTCCAGTCGCTTGTCCTCGACCAGGTCACGCACCGGCGCTTCCAGATCGAGCAGGCGCAGCAGGTTGCTCACCGCCGCACGCGAGCGACCCACCGCGTCGGCAGCGGCCTGATGGGTCAGGTCGAACTCCTCGATCAATCGCTTCAGCGCGACCGCCTCCTCCAGCGCCGACAGGTCCTCGCGCTGGATGTTCTCGATCAGTGCCATCGCGACCACCGCCTGGTCGGGCACTTCGCGCACGATGGCCGGGATCTGGCGCAAACTGGCTTGCTGCGCAGCGCGCCAGCGCCGTTCGCCGGCGATCAGCTCATAGCCGTCCTCGATCGCTCGCACGACGATCGGCTGCACCAGACCCTGTGCCTTGATCGAGGCGGCCAGTTCGGCCAGCTTGTCCGGGTCGATCCGGGTGCGGGGCTGATAGCGACCGGGCCGGATCTGCTCGATCGGCAGTTCGCGCACGTTGTGGGCCGATTCCAGCCCGTCGCTGTCACCGAGCAATGCGGCCAGGCCGCGTCCCAGACCACGTTTCTTGCTAGCCATGGCTGTCGATCCTGCGCACGATGCGCTCAAATGTCGGTAGGTACGTCGCTGCGTTCGCGACGGAGGATTTCGCCGGCCAGGCCCAGATAGGCGACCGCGCCGCGCGAGCTGCGATCGTAGCCGGTGATCGGCTGGCCATGGCTGGGCGCTTCAGCCAGGCGGACGTTTCGCGGCACGATGGTGCGAAAAACGCGCTCGCCAAAATGCCGGGTCAACTGACCGGACACCTCGTTGCCGAGGTTGTTGCGGACGTCGAACATCGTTCGCAGCAGCCCTTCCATGCGCAGGTCCGGATTGACCGTCCCGCGCACCGCCTTGATCGTGTCCAGCAGCGCCGACAGCCCGTCGAGGGCGAAAAACTCGCACTGGATCGGGATCAGCACGCTGTCGGCGGCGGCCAGCGCGTTGAGGGTCAGCACGCCCAGACTCGGCGGGCAGTCCATGATGATGTAGTGATAACGATCACGAATCGGTGCCAGCAGCGTCTTGAGCCGCATCTCGCGACCCGGTTGCGGCATCAGCCGCATCTCGGCTGCGGTCAGGTCGGCATTGCCGGGCAGCAGGTCATAACCATGCGGCAGCTTGATGA
>DAIMJK010000138.1:0-9337 GCA_036722245.1 Lysobacterales bacterium | reverse complement strand
CGCGTGGTGCAGATCGAGCCTGGGCCCACGCCCACCTTGACCGCATCGGCGCCGGCATCGGCCAGGGCCTTGGCGGCGTCGCCGGTGGTGATATTGCCGCCGATGACCTGCACGTTCGGGAAATGCTGCTTGACCCAGCGCACCCGATCGAGCACGCCTTCGGAATGACCATGGGCGGTGTCGACGACGATCACGTCCACGCCGGCCTCGACCAGCATCGTGATCCGCTCGGGTGTGTCACCCATGACACCGACCGCGGCACCGACCATCAGCGCCTCGCTGAAGTCCTTGGCCGCATCCGGGTTGTCGCGCGACTTCTGGATGTCCTTGACCGTAATCAGCCCGCGCAACTGGAAGTTGTCATTGACCACCAGCACCTTCTCGATCCGGTGCCGGTGCAGCAACGCCTGCACATCGTCCTCGGCAGCGCCTTCCTTGACCGTCACCAGCCGATCGCGCGAGGTCATGATGCGGCTGACCGGTTCATCCAGATGGGTTTCGAAGCGGAGGTCGCGGCTGGTGACGATGCCGACCAGTCCGGTCTCGTCGACCACCGGCACGCCGGAAATCTGATTTGCGCGCGTGATCGCCAGCACCTCGCCGATGCTGGTGTCCGGCCGCACCGTGATCGGATCGCGGATGACGCCGGACTCGAACTTCTTCACCAGCCGCACTTCGGCGGCCTGGCGCTGCGCGCTCATGTTCTTGTGGATGATGCCGATGCCGCCCTGCTGAGCGATCGCGACCGCCAACCTCCCCTCGGTGACCGTGTCCATCGCCGCCGAAATGATCGGGATGTTCAGCGACAGCTTGCGCGTCAGCCGGGTCTTGAGGCTGACATCGCGCGGCAGGATATTGGAGTAGGCAGGTACCAGCGAGACATCATCGAAAGTCAGGGCCTCGGCCACGATCCGCATGACGCATCCTCGCTGGATTAAACCGGCAAGGGTAGCATGGGTGGGTGGGCTTGGTCTCGCAGTTTCAGCCGCAAGGGCCGCCTTCAAGCCGCAAGTGAACTGTGGAGGCGGCTTGCAGGGGACCGCGGACGCGGGCTTTGGATTTGGCCAGCGACCTGGCGGAAGAGCAAACACAGCGCTTCGCACTGCGGATCGCGAGCAAGTCCCCTCCCACAAGTGCAAGAGCAAGAGCACCGGCAGGGTAAAAGCGACAAACGCATGCCTCCTCAAACTACAAGCTTGTACCCCAACCGATGCACGGTCAGCAGTCGCTCCGGGTTGGCTGGATCCGGTTCGATCTGACGACGGAGCCAGCCGACGTGGACGTCGACGGTGCGGGTATTGGGTAGCGAGTCGTAACCCCACACTTCGTTCAGCAATCGATCGCGGCTGATCACCTGATTGGGATGCAGCAGGAAATAGCGCAGCAGGGTGAACAACCTTGCCGACAGCGTCACCAACCGCCCGTCGACCCGGCATTCGGCCGAGGCCAGCCGGATCTCGATCGCGCCCGCGCAGAGCCGATCGGACGGGTCGACCGGCGCCAGCCGCGAGCGACGCAGCAAGGCCTGCAGGCGGGCGGTCAACTCCTGACCGTCGAAGGGCTTGCACATGTAATCATCGGCGCCGACATCCAGGCCGCGCACGCGCTGATCCACCGCATCGAGCGCGGTCAACATAAGCACCGGCGTCAATGGATCGCACTCGCGCAGGCGCTGGCACAGGTCGAAACCGTTGCCATCGTCAAGCATCACGTCGAGCACGACGACGTCATAGGCCCGCTCACCAAGCCAACGCCAGGCCTCCCGTGCGCTCCCGGTTGCCTCGACCTCGAAATCGGCCGCACGCAGTCGATCACCGAGGGTAAGGACCAGACCGGGTTCGTTTTCGACCAGCAGCAGACGCTGTTTCATCCATCGGCTCCCTGGACTACCGATGGGCTATCGGCAGGTTCACTCGTACTGTCACCAGCGTATCGTCAAAAGCGATCTCAATCCGTCCACCGCAACGGCCAAGGGCTGCCTGGACCAGGTTCAAGCCCAGGCCGCTACCTTCTCGATGCAGCGAGCGGGCCTGTTCGGAGCGAAAGAACGGCTCGAGCAGACGTTTGCGCTCGGCGCGGATCAGGCTGCTGCAGCGATTGCGCCACTCAACCACCAGGCGGCGCCCCTGTCGGCGTGCCTGCAACTGGATCTCGGTGTCGGCGTCGGCATAACGCAAGGCATTGACGCTGAGGTTGCCGATGATCAGATCCAGATCGGCCGCCGGCATCGTCACGACCGCACTGGCGCAATTCGCCAGATCGATGCGCAGCCGTGATGACTCACCCAAGTTGCTCAGAACGCGCTGCACCGCCTCACCGAATTCACTACCGCTGCTGGGGCGATCGACGCGCGGCTGGACTGCCAGCACACCAGGCGCGAGCGCCTGCTCGACCCAGCCACGCAATCGGCGTGCCTCGTTGCGAATCAGACTGCCGTACTCGCGCACCCGCGCTGGCTCGGCAGCGATGCCCTCGGCCAGATTGGCCGCGGCTGAGTCGATCACCGCCAGCGGCGTGCGTAATTCGTGCGAGACGGTCGCTATCATCAGCAGGCGCTGCTCGGCCAGACGCCGTGTCCGGTAGGCGGCCACCGCCAGCAGCGCGATACTGGCCGCCAGCAGCAACAGGACCGAGCCGGCCAGCAGCAGATTTCGCCGCTGCAACTGGCCTGCCAACTCGCTCGCCGTGCCCTCAGCATAGTCCAGTTGCAGGCGCCAATAACCGGCCGCCGGCTGTCCTGCGAAACTCATCGGCGTAGGTACCAGCATGCCCGTGTCAACTTCGGCCGCAGGCAGCAACCGGGCCGAGATCGCACCAGCCCGGCTGCGTTCACTTTGCTGCATGGCCCGCCGCAGCACGCTCTGCAGTCGATCACCAGGCATGACCATCATCAGGTAGCCAGCGCCGCCAGCCGTGTCGCCTCGCCTCTGTGCCTGCCGCAAAACCAGCAACGGCGCGCTGCCTTCCGGCTCGGCCACGCCGCCGCCGCGAGTCAGCTGTTGAGTCCAGGCCCCGCCGTGCTGCGTCAGTTCGGTCAGGCCGACCTGGACCAGCCGCGGTTGCGGCCGCTGCTGCAGCCGCCAGACCGGCCGGTCAGCGCGCCGCGGATCGGCTGCCACCCACCAGATCGTGGCCTTCTGTTGCGCAGCGGATCGCGGCAAGCTCTGGCCAAGGGGAACGTCGGCGCTCGCTGCGGCAAAGGCGCGCAACCCGTCAAGTTCTTGCGCTACTTCGGCATCAATTGCAGCAACCAGTCCCTGAGCCAGCGTCGCCAGCGCCACCTGCCGGCTTTCGGCATCGCGCAGCGCCCATTGCTCCAGCCAGTGATACTGCAAGCCAGCCAGCACCAGCAGGAGCAGCCCCAGCAGCGGTGCGGCCAGCAGTTCCAGCGGGGTTGATCGGCGCTCGGTCGACATAAGCGCAGAGTAGCGGCAAGTGCGCTCCGGTGTATCACCCTCCTCGTGGTAGGAATCTGCGTGACTTCATGGGGCCTGGAAACCACTCAGGCTCCTGAAAACCCCTTTGTCTCACTCCCGCTCAGCCGCTGGCGTTTACTCCCTTTTTACGTCGATTTTTCCGGCGCTTTACTCGTTTGGCCCAAGACCACAGCCAGACTGCGCGCTGGCGCTTCACCGCCTCCCTTCCCATGCAGTTCGCGCGCCGTTCCTCGCTCTACGAACACGACCGTGTCAACCGCCACACCATGCAGGCCAACGGCATCGGCGACCCGCGCCTGATGGCCTATCGCAATTTCCAGCTCGAGGCCGTGAGCGAGCGCAGTCGCGGCCTGACGTTGGGCATCGGCATCAAACTCCCGACCGGCCAGGACGATGTCAAGGACACCGCGTTTCTGACCAGCGGACCGGTCCAACGCAATGTCGACCAGTCAATCCAGCCTGGCGACGGCGGCACCGGCGTGATCCTCGAGTTTCAGGGCTATCGGCAATTCGGCAGCGACGGCCTCAATTTCGCCTTCGCCAGCGGCTCCTACCTGATCAATCCGCGCAACACCAACGGCGTGGCCACCCACCGAGGGCGAGCGAGCGAGGCCATCATGTCGGTTCCCGACAGCTACCAGTTCCGTACCGGCCTGGCGCGGGTGCTGTCGGAAGCGAATCGTCTGACCGGCGATCTGGCGTTGCGCCTGGAAGGCGTGCCGCCCGAGGACCTCATCGGCGGCAGCGACGGATTTCGCCGCCCCGGCCACGCCCTTTACCTGGAGCCGGGCCTGAGCATGGAGCGTGGTCTCCACCGCCTGACCGTCAGCGCACCCTACGCCATCGACCGCAACCGCAGCCGCAGCGTCTCCGACCGCCTCGTCGGCGGCCACGGCGACGCCGCCTTCGCCGATTGGTTGCTGCAGGTGAGCTACAGCTATCGGTGGTAAAGCAGGGCTGGGGGTCAGGGCTGAGGCTGAGGGAAAGCAGGGGCACAGGGCCCAGAAGAGCTGGGTTGCGGCAATCGTGCGCTCTTGCGGTTGCCTGGGATCAGGCCACCGGTTGGGCCAGACCACCACCCTCGTCGCTGCCTTCCAGTCGGTAGACACCCTTGCCCGCGAGCTTGGCCATGTACATGGCATTGTCGGCGCGCCGGATCACGCCCTTCACCGTCTCACCCGGCCCGGGGTTGAACAAGGCCACGCCTACGGAGGCACCGATGCGGATGCTCTGGCCGTTGACGTCGAAATCGGTGCCTATGGCATTGACCAACGACTGGGCCAGATCCGTGGCCTGACGCTCACCTTCTCGCAGTTGCGGCAGCAAAATCGCGAACTCGTCACCGCCCAGGCGCGCGATCAGAACCTCGGGGCCCGCCTGCTCGGCCAGGCGCACGGTGACCGCCCGCAGCAGCAGGTCACCGGCCTCGTGACCCAGACTGTCATTGATCTCCTTGAATCCGTCCAGATCGATGTACAGCACCGCGCCCGGAGTGTCCGGGCTGCCGTGGGCGAAGGCGCGCTGGATGCCGTCGAAGAACATGCGCCGATTCGCCAGGCCCGTCAGCGGATCCCGACTGGCCAGTTCGGACAAGCGCTGGATGGCCAGCTTGCGGCGGTCGATTTCGCCGTTGAACTTGTCCAGCACGGTGTTGTAGAAGGTCGCCACCGAACTGGCTTCGCTTTCGCTCTCGACCTGCACCCGGCGCGAGAAATCGCCACTGCTGGCTTGCAGATCCATCTGGCTGATCAGGTCCAGCAGGGACGTCGAAGCGCCGTGCTCGGAGATATTCAGACCGATCCGTTCATCGCGCGCGCTCACCCGCAGACGAACCAGGCGTTGCAAGACCAGCATTCCGCCCAGCGCCAGCGGGAAGGCATACAGGCCGATCAGCACGACGCCCTTGAACTGCACATACAGCTGGGTCCAGCGATCGAAGCCCGCGGCATCGCCGAGCAAGGCCACCGCCAGCGTGCCCCAGATGCCAGCACACAGATGCACCGGCACCGCGCCGATGGCATCGTCGATGCCGAAGCGCTCCAGCAAGGACATGCCCGCCAGCGCGACCATTGCGCCGACCGCACCGGCAACGATGGCGGTGGCCGGACTGAGCAGATGACAGGCCGCAGTGACTGACACCAGGCCGGCCAGCACGCCATTCATGACCCAGTCGGCCAACGGCCGCCCGCGCATCTGCACGCTACCGAGCAAGGCTGCCAAGCCGCCGGCAGCGCCCCCGAGCGCGGTATTTGCGATGATCAGCGGCACGCTCTCGTTCCAGCCACCGGCACTGCCGCCATTGAACCCGAACCAGCCGAACCAGAGCAGGAAGACGCCGAGAGCGGCGGTCGGCAGGCTATGACCTTCGATGGCGCGCCTTTTGGGGCTGAAGCGCCCGATGCGCGGTCCCAGCACCAGCAGCGCCGCCAACGCAACCCAGCCCCCGACCGAATGGACGACGGTGGCGCCGGCAAAATCGACGAAGCCCTGCGCCCCGAGTAGTCCCACCGGCGCGCCCGTCGCGTCGATGGCCCAGATCCAGTGTCCAGCGACCGGATAGATCAGAGCAGACAGGAGCACCGCCGTGCAGGCGTAGCCGACGAAGGTCATGCGCTCGGCCACCGCGCCCGAAACGATCGTGGTGGCGGTGCCACAGAACACCGCCTGGAAAAAGAAGTGAATCAATCCGGCGGCACCGACGCCCTGCAGCAGGAAGCCATCGCTGCCAATCCAGCCAGACAGGCTGCTGCCATACATCAACGCGTAGCCGAACAGCGCAAACAACATCAGCGAAATGCAGAAATCGACCAGATTCTTGATCGCGACATTGATGCTGTTCTTGGCGCGCACCATGCCGCTTTCCAGGCAGGTGAAGCCGGCCTGCATCATCACCACCAACAGCGCGGCAATGAGCACCCAAAGCTGGTCTATGGACACGTCGAACCTCCGGACCGATGCCCCCGGTCGCAAGCTCTCGATTGTGCGCACCGCTCGCCATCCCGGCAAGCTCGGCAGCGGTCAGACGGGGAAAATTCACGCCTCAATCCGGCCGGCCTGGTTCATGCCTGCATCCATGCATTGCACGCCCCGCGTGGCATAGTTCGGTTCCACCCGCAGGAGTCGCACCGCATGTCGTTGTTCCGGATGACCGCACCTGGCCGCGCCACCCTGGCCGCCAGCCTCGCCACTGTACTCTCCGGCGGCGCATTGGCTGCGCCGCAGTCGGCGCCCTATGGCAGCTGGGCCAGCCCGATCCCGGCGGCTGATCTGGCCAAGGCGGCGATCTCGATCAGCGATGTCCGGGTCTACGACGGCGCGATCTACTGGCGCGAAAGCCGGCCGACCGAACAGGGCCGTCAGGTGCTGCGACGGCTCGGCGGGGACGGTCCGGAAACACTGACTCCTGACGGCTACAGCGTCCGCACGCGGGTGCACGAGTACGGCGGCAGCAGCTACTGGATCCGTGGCGAACGGATCGTCTTCGCCAACTTCGCCGATCAGCGGCTGTATCTGCAGTCGCTGCAATCACCCGATGCCGATCCCACTCCGATAACGCCTCCCGACTACCAGTACGCCGACTGTGTCTTTACGCCCGACGGTGCCAGCCTGATCTGCGTGCGCGAAGACCACACCGCGGCCACCAAGGCCGACAACGGCGAGGAGCGCAACGAGATCGTGCGTCTGCCCTTGCCGAGCCAGGCTGACGAGTCGGTCGACGCCGGCACGGTGCTGGTCAGCGGCAGTGACTTCGTGGCCTATCCGCGGCTGAGCCCGGACGGCAGCCAGCTGGCCTGGATCGAATGGAATCACCCGGCGATGCCGTGGGACCGCACCACTCTGAAGGTCGCGGTACTGCAGGACGATGGCAGCCTGGGCCAGCCACAGGTCGTCGCCGGCGGTGACCGTGCCGTGCTCGAACCGCAGTGGGCCGCCGACGGCACGCTGTACTACATCGACGAGTTGTCCGGTTGGTGGAACCTGTACGCGTGGAAGGACGGCCGCGGCAAGCCGGTCGCACCGATGGCGCGCGAACTGGCCGGTCCCTTGTGGCAACTCGGCATGCAGAGCTACGTGCTGGCGGGCCCGGACACAGCCGTCGTTCGCACCAGCCTTGAGGCCACCGACGAGCTGGGTGTGATCGATCTGGCCAGTGGCAGCTATCGTGCTCTGGCACTGCCGATCGTCTCGGCCGGCGATGTCCATCTGGACGCCCGCGGCCGGATCATCTGCACCGTGGCCAGCGTCGACGACGTCTCGGCGCTGGTCGCGATCGACCTCGAAGGCGGCCAGATGGAACGCCTGCACCGCACAGGCAAGCGCACGATCGGCGTGGATTTCGTCTCGGTCGGCGAACGCATCCGCTTCCCGACCGCGCCCGGCCCCGATGGCGAGCCACGCGAAGCCCACGCCATCTGGTATCCGCCGCGCAACCCTGCCTTTGCCGGCCCGGAAGGCAGCAAGCCGCCGCTGATCGTGCTGATCCATGGCGGTCCGACCAGCGTATCCGAGCCAATCTACAGCCTCAGCCGGCAATACTGGACCAGCCGCGGCTTCGCCCTGGTCGACGTCAACTACGGTGGCTCGACCAGCTTCGGTCGCGACTACCGCAAGCGGCTGGAGGGTCAGTGGGGGGGCGTCGACGTGCAGGACGCGGTCGCCGCAGTCGATCATCTGGTCGAGCAAGGCAAGGTCGACCCGGAGCAGGTCGCGATCCGCGGCGGCAGTGCCGGGGGCTTCACGACGCTGGCCGCGCTGGCTTTCACCGACCGTTTCAAGGCCGGCGCCAACTATTACGGCGTCTCCGACATCGCCGGACTTGCCGCCACCAGCCACAAGTTCGAGCGCCAGTACTATGTCTCGCTGATCGGCAAACCCGACCCGGCGTTGTACCGCGAACGCTCGCCGATCCACCATCTGGACGGCTTCCGCGAACCGCTGATCACCTTCCAGGGATCCGAGGACCGCATCGTCACCCCCGACCAGTCCCGCCGCATCGTTGCCGCGCTGGCCGAGAAAGGCGTCATGCACGCTTACCTCGAGTTCGAAGGCGAACAGCACGGCTTCCGCAAGGCCGAAAACATCATCCGCGCGCAGGAAGCCGAGCTCTACTTCTACGCTCAGGTCTTCGGCTTCGAACCGGCCGACGAGATCGAGCCGGTGGAGATTGTGCGGTAGGGGCATGCAATCTGACTTCCTGCAACTGATCGGCCGCAACCGCCACAACGCGACTCTCCTCGAGCGCTGGGCTTCGCTTGATCTGCCGAACTGCTGGCTGGTCGCCGGCTGCCTGTTCCAGACGGTGTGGAATCTGAAGTCGGGCCAGCCGGCCGAGGCCGGGATCAAGGACTACGACATCTTCTACTTCGACCCTTCCGATCTCAGCCTCGAAGGCCAGCAGCGGGCGCAGGCGCGGGCCGATGCGCTGTACTGTGACCTGGACGTGACGCTTGAGGTGGCCAACCAGGCACGCGTGCATTTGTGGTATTCGCAGCACTTCGGGCGCCCTTATGCGCCGCTGCAGTCGGCCGAAGAAGGCATCGGCCGTTTTCTGATGCTCGAAACCTGCGTCGGTGTCCGCCCCGGCCAGTGCCATGCGCCGTTCGGTACCGACGGCCTGCACGCCGGCACCCTGACGCCCAACCCGGCGACGCCCTACCCCGAGTTGTACGCCGCCAAGGCCGAAAGCTATCGGGCACGCTGGCCGTGGTTGGTCGTGCAGTAGCATCGACACTCGGGGAAGGGAACGAGGCGCCGTGAATCTTCATGCGTGACACAACCCCTTGGCCATGCGCGCCAGCCCGGCGCACCATGCTGTTCAATCAACCAGCAAGCAAGGGAACGACGATGACCGGACATCGAATCTTTGCAATGGCCTTTGCGCGGGTCTATCCGATGTACGT
>DAIMJK010000137.1:0-9344 GCA_036722245.1 Lysobacterales bacterium | reverse complement strand
GCACCGTAGGCCGGTTCCTCGCGCCCGCACCGTCCGATTTTCGCCCCGGTCCGCAATGCGCGAGGCGGCCGGCGCTCTTGGGTCGGTCACCCTCTCGGTCCGACAAACCGTGTCGAATCATGCGTGGTCCGACAGGCCGTATGACACCCGACGCGGCCGCCGGCGCGTTGGGGTGCGCGGCGAGAATCGGGGCCCCACGCGCGCGCCGGAACCGCGCTACGGTTGGCGGTATGCCGTGGCCGGAGGGGCCCTTCCCCTCCTTCAATGCGACCAGATCGCCCGCCCAGCCAACAGCAAGCCGATCAGCAGCAGCAAGCCGGCGAAGACCCGGCGCAGGCGCTGCACCGGCCAGCGATGCGTCAGGCGGGCGCCGAGCGGGGCGGTCAGCAGGCTGGCCAGGCCCAGGGTCAGGGCGACATCGCCGGCGACCAGGCCGCGACCCAGCGGCCCCAGTCCGGCGACGGTGGGCTGCAGCAGATAGCCGATCGTGCCGGCGATCGCGATCGGCAGGCCGCATACCGCAGAGGTTGCCACCGCGCGTGGCAAAGCGACGCCACGCCAGCTCAGGAAAGGCACGCTCAGACTGCCTCCGCCGATCCCCACCGCCGCCGAGACCGCGCCGATCACCCCGCCGCCGCCTAGCAGCCACAGTGCTTCCTTGCTGGACTGGCGCGCGCCGGGCTCGGTCGGCAACTCGATTGCGCGCCGCCCGCGCAGCATCTGCCAGGCCGCGAACAGGCAGAAGGCAGCGACGAACAGCTGCAATGCCGGCCGGGGCAGCCGCGCCACCAGATCCGTCGCGGCCAGACTGCCGAGCAGCAGCGCCGGCACCAGCCAGGGCAATCGGCGCCATTCCACCGCGCCATGGCGGGCGTGGCTGTAGCCGGACATCGCCGCGGTCAGGATGATCGCCGCCAGCGAGGTGGCCACCGCCACATGCAGCGCCGCTTCGACCGGCACGCCCTGGCGCGGTAACCACCACAGCAGCACCGGCACCATCACCAGCCCACCGCCGATGCCCAGCAGTCCGGCCAGCAGTCCGGACAGCAGGCCCAGCGGCAACAGCATCAGCAGATCGAGCGTCATTGGCGCTACCGAACCGGGCGCCTGAGCTTCATTCGATCGGCCCAGTGATGGCCCGCGCTGCCAGCAGCCGCTCGACATAGCGCGCGATCAGGTCCACCTCCAGGTTCACCGCGCCGCCGACACCGCTGCGGTGAAAGGCGGTCACCTCGATCGTGTGCGGAATCAACGCCACCGCGAAGCCAGCGTCATCGACATCAGTGACGGTCAGACTGACCCCGTCGACACAGATCGAGCCCTTCACCGCGATGTAGCGCAGCAGCCCGGCAGGCGCATCGAACCACCAGCGCTGACTCGCGCCCTCGGGCACGATCCGGCGCACCTGACCCACGCCATCGACGTGTCCGGCGACCAGATGACCGCCCAACCGGTCACCCGCGCGCAGCGAGCGCTCCAGGTTCAGCGGCGCGCCGACTGCCTTGGCGCCGAGGCTGCTGCGCTGCAGCGTCTCGGCCGACAGCACCGCGGCGAAAGCGTCATTGCCAAACTCCACCGCGGTCAGGCAGACCCCCGACACCGCGATGCTCTCACCCACCCGCGCATCGGCCATATTCAGCGCACCAGTCGCGATCCACCAGCGCAGCCCGCCGGCATGCTCCTCACTGCGATCCAGCCGACCGACCGCCTCGATGAGTCCGGTAAACATCCGCTTTCCCCTCGCTTCAACCAACCACACAACCCATAGTGTCACCGGAAACGCGCCCTGGATTGCGATGGCGTGATGCCGAAGCAAAAGCGCCGGCCGCCTCGCGCATTGTGGATCGGGGCATCGATCGGACCATGCGGGCGCGAGGAACCGTCCTACGATGCTCGCCATCCCGTGCACCCCCGCCATCCCCTGATGCTATCCTCCGCGGTCGCCGCGCACGCTCGGCCCGCGAGCCTGGCGACGCACCCTTTTCACGATCGCGCCGACATACTTTGCGCTGACACCTCCGCCTGCAAACGATGAAGCACACGATCAGCCTTGCCGTCATGCTCGCAGTCCTCTGGTGGCTGCTGTCCGGCTTTGCCAAGCCGCTGCTGCTGTCCTTTGGCGTGATCAGTGTGGCCTTCACGCTGTGGCTGTCGCACCGGATGGATGTGATCGATCGTGAAAGCCATCCGATCCACATGTCGGCCGCATTGGTCCGCTTCTGGCTCAAATTGATTGCCGAGATCGTCAAGTCCAATGTGCAGGTGGTCGTCGCGGTGCTGTCACCACGCAAGGACGCGATCCAGCCGCACTTCCTGCAGATCCAGCTGCATCAGACCAGTGCGTTGGGCAAAGTCATCCTGGCGAACTCGCTCACCCTCACGCCAGGTACGGTCAGCGTCGATCTGGACGGTGACCAGTTGCTGGTCCACGCCCTCACCCGCGCCGCCAGCCAGGGCGTGCGCGATGGCCACCTGGACACGCTGGTGCCGGCGGATGTGGAGGAGGTGCGGCAATGATGCTGACCGCCGCCGGCCTCGCGATCCTGGTCTCCATGGGCATGGCGATCGCGCGCACCCTGATGGGCCCGACCGTGTATGACCGGATCCTCGCGGTCAACAGCTTCGGTACCAAGACCGTGCTGCTGATCGCCCTGCTCGGCGCCGTGGCCGACCGGGCCGATTACCTCGACGTGGCGATGCTCTATGCGCTGATCAACTTCATCGCCACCGTGGCGCTGATGAAGTACTGCGAGCGCGGCGCGCTGCGGCTGCAAGACAAGGATCCCTACGCATGAGCTGGCAGGAGTGGATAGCCGCGGCGCTGCTGGCCGGGGGTTCGGGCCTGCTGGTGGTAGCCGGCATCGGCCTGCTGCGACTGCCTCATTTCTATTCGCGCCTGCACGCGGCCGGGGTCATCGATACGCTGGCGGCCGGACTGTTCCTCGGCGGGCTGGCGATCCTGTTCGGACCCAACCTGGGATCGGCCAAGCTGGGCCTGATCTTCCTGTTCCTGCTGTTCACCAGCCCGACCGCCACCCATGCACTGGCCCGCTCGGCCTGGGTCAGTGGCTTGCGTGAACCGGAGATTGAAGGGGAGAAGCCGTCATCGCCGAGTTGATTGACCTCCTGCTGCTGGCCTTCATGCTGGTCACCGCGACCTACGTTGCGCTCAGTCGCGACCTGCTGGCGGTGGTGATGGTGTTCGGAATCTACAGCTTGCTGTCGGCCGGCATGTTCATGGTCATGGGTGCCCCCGATGTGGCCTTCACCGAGGCCGCCGTCGGCGCTGGGGTGTCCACCATCCTGTTGATCATCGTGCTCAGCTTCATCGGCCGGTTCGAGAAGCCGCAGCCGCGGCAGTGGCTGCCCCTGGGGACGGTGCTGGTCACCGGCATCACGCTGGTCTATGGCACCTTCGATCTGCCACCGGTAGGCAGCCCGGACAATCCGGCTCAGCAGCATGTGGCACCGTACTACCTGACCGAGTCGGCCCGCGAGATCGACATCCCGAACGTGGTCACCAGCGTACTCGCCAGTTATCGCGGCTTCGATACGCTGGGCGAGGTGCTGGTGGTGTTCACCGCCGGACTCGGCGTGTGGCTGCTGATAGGCGGACCGCGGCGCGAGGGCAAGCGCTGATGGAAAACCAGCTGATCCTGCGCGTCGTCTGCAAGTTCCTGATTCCGGTCATCGTGTTGTTCGCGCTGTACGTGCAGTTCCACGGCGAATACGGTCCCGGTGGCGGCTTCCAGGCCGGCGTGATCCTGGCCTCGGCGCTGATCGTGCACATGCTGGTGTTCGGCATCGAGGAAACCCGCCGTATCGCGCCGGTCCCGGTCTTGCGCTGGCTCGCCGCCTTCGGCGCGCTGCTTTACGGCGGCGTCGGGGTGGCAAGCATGCTGTTGGGGGCCAATTATCTCGATTACGACGTGCTCGGCAGCAACCCGATCGCCGGTCAGCATATCGGCATCATCATCATCGAACTGGGCGTCGGCATCACGGTGGCCGCGACGATGATTCTGCTGTGTTTCCTGTTCGTCGCGCGAGTGCGCCAGTCATGAGCCTGTTTGACCTGTACAACTACTGGATCGTCATCGCGCTGATGATGATCGGCCTGTACACGATGATCTCCCGCGGCAACCTGATCAAGAAGATCGTCGGTCTGAACATCTTCCAGACCTCGGTATTTCTGCTCTACATCAGCCTCGGCTTCGTTCGCGACGGCTCTGCGCCGATCCTCAGCGAAGGCGTTGAGCTCTACTCCAACCCGCTGCCGCACGTACTGATCCTGACCGCCATCGTCGTTGGCGTCGCCACTACCGCGCTGGGCCTGGCGCTGGTGGTGCGCATCAAGGAAGCCTACGGCACGGTGGAAGAGGATGAGCTGAACCGGATGGATGAGGATTTTTGATGGCCATCCGCAGGTTGAGTCTACCGCTCCGGACGAGGGCCCTGAGCCCTGGGCCCTATAGCTCCCACCGGCAGCAAGAACGTTGTGTCGCCCGTTGGTCCATGTCCGGAGCGCCGACCCCATGAACGGCGCTCATTGGCAAATCCTCATCGTCGTCATTCCGCTGCTGGCGGCGCCGCTGGCGACGCTGTTGCGGGGGCGCTTTGCGCCGTGGGCGCTGGCGACGGCGGTGAGCTGGGCGGTGCTGGCGCTGGCCCTGGCGTTGCTGTTGCGGGTCCAGGCGGAAGGCACGCTGAGCTATGCGATTGGTGGCTGGGCGGCGCCGATCGGGATCGAGTACCGGCTGGATCTGGCCAATGCGCTGGTTCAGCTGCTGATCGCGCTGGTCGCCGCGGTGGTCATGCCCTTTGCTCGCCTGAGTGCCGGCCAGGAGATCGACAACGATCGCCAGCCGGGCTTCTACGCAGCGCTGCTGCTGCTGATGGCCGGTCTGCTCGGCATCACCGCCACCGGCGATGCCTTCAATGTCTTCGTGTTCCTGGAAATCTCCTCACTGGCGACCTATACGCTGATTGCGCTGGGACGCGACCGGCGTGCGCTGACCAGTGCCTTCCGCTACCTGATCATGGGCACGATCGGTGCCACCTTCTTCCTGATCGGCGTCGGCCTGCTCTACGCGCTGACCGGCACGCTGAACATGAACGATCTGGCCGATCGGCTACCGGCGGTCGCCGATACCCGCACGATGCACACCGCGGTCGCCTTCCTGGTCGTCGGCATGTGCCTCAAGCTGGCGCTGTTTCCGCTCCATTTGTGGCTGCCGAACGCTTACACCTGGGCGCCGTCGGTGGTCACCGCGCTGGTCGCCGCGACCTCGACCAAGGTCGCGGTCTATGTGCTGATCCGTTTCCTCTACACGGTCTTCGGGGTGGAATTCTCGTTCCAGACCCTGCCGATGGGCGGCGTCCTGATCGGCCTGGCAGTGCTTGGCATGCTGGTCGCCTCGGCGGTCGCGATCAACCAGCCAAACGCCAAGCGCCTGCTCGCCTACTCGTCGGTTGCCCAGGTCGGCTACATGGTGCTGGGCCTTGGACTGGCCTCGACCCTGGGCCTGACCGCCGCACTGCTGCACATGTTCAACCATGCCCTGATGAAGGGCGCGCTGTTTCTTGCCCTGGGTTGCATCGCCTACCGCGTCGGCAGTACCGACGTTGCGAAGCTGCGCGGGCTGGGTCGGGCGATGCCATGGACGATGGCGGCCTTCGTCGCCGCCTCGCTGAGTCTGATCGGCGTGCCGCTGACGGTCGGTTTCATCAGCAAGTGGTATCTGGTGCTGGCCGCGCTCGAGCAGGGTCTGGGCTGGCTGGTGGCGGTGATCCTGATCAGTTCGCTGCTGGCGGTGGTGTACGTCTGGCGGCTGGTCGAGATTGCCTATTTCCAGCCCAGTCAATCGCGCGACATCCACCGTGAGGCGCCACTGGGCCTGCTTGTACCGACCTGGATCCTGGTGCTGGCCAATTTCTGGTTCGGTATCGATACCCGGCTTACCGTCGACGTGGCCAGCCAGGCCGCGCAGGCCCTGATGGGTGGTTCGCCTTGAGCGCGCAAGGCTGGCTGTTGTTGTGCCTGCTGGTACCGCTGCTCGGCGGCGCCGGGATCGTCGCCTGCGGCCGCTGGCCGAATGTGCGCGAGAGCGTCACGCTGCTCACCGCGTTGACCCTGTTCGGCTGCGTGATCAACGTCTTGCTCGACCTGCTGGCCGGCAACACGCCGCAGCTGATCCTGGCCGAGCCCTTGCCCGGTCTGGCACTGGCGCTGCAGGTCGAGCCGCTCGGCATCCTGTTCGCGATGATCGCCAGCGGCCTGTGGATCGTCACCACGGTCTATTCGATCGGCTACATGCGGGCCAAACACGAGAAGCATCAGACCCGCTTCTACCTGTGCTTCGCGATCGCCCTGTGCGGCGCGATGGGGGTGGCACTGTCGGCCAACCTGCTGACCCTGTTCGTGTTCTACGAGGTGCTGACGCTGTCGACCTATCCATTGGTTGCGCACGCCGGCGATCGCCGCGCGATGGAAGGGGCGCGGACCTATCTGGGCATTCTGCTGACCACCTCGATCGGGCTGCTGCTGCCGGCCATCATCTGGACCTGGAGCGTCGCCGGCACGCTCGATTTCACCCCCGGCGGGATACTGCAAGGAAACATCAGCCCGGCCGAGACGGCGATCCTGCTGAGCCTGTTCGTGCTCGGCGTGGGCAAGGCGGCGGTGATGCCGGTGCATCGCTGGCTGCCGGCGGCAATGGTCGCGCCGACGCCGGTCTCGGCCCTGCTGCACGCGGTGGCGGTGGTCAAGGCCGGCGTGTTCACGATCACCAAGATCGTGATCTACATCTTCGGCATCGACTTTCTGGCCAGCGTGCCGGCCGAGCAGCTGCTGATCTATCTGGCCGGCTTCACCATCATCGCCGCCTCGATCGTGGCGCTCAGGCAGGACAACCTCAAGCGCCTGCTGGCCTATTCGACCATCGCGCAGTTGTCCTACGTCGTGCTCGCCGCGCTGGCGCTGGCGCCGTATGGCGGGATCGGCGCGGCGACCCACATCGTCGCCCATGCCTTCGGCAAGATCACGCTGTTCTTTGTCGCCGGCGCGATCTACGTGGCGGCCAGCAAGGCCCAGGTCAGCCAGCTCGATGGCATCGGCCGGCGCATGCCGTGGACGATGACCGCCTTCGCGATCGGTGCGCTGAGCATGATCGGCTTGCCGCCCACCGGCGGCTACGTGTCCAAGTCCTACATGATCTCCGGCGCCTTCCAGAACGATCTGTATTTCGTGCTGATCGTGCTGGGTCTGTCGACCGCGCTCAACGCGGCCTATTTCCTGCCGATCATCCATCGCGCCTTCTTCCGCGCCGAAACCGTAGCGCCCAAGGTGGAGCACGGCGAGGCACCTTGGCCGATGGTCGCAGCCCTGGTCACCACCGCCATCCTGACCGTCGCGCTGTTCGCCTACAGCACCCCGGTGGTCTATCTGGAAAAGCTCATCTACAAGTTGCCATGAAGCCTGACGATCCCACCAAGCCATCCTCGAAGGATCAGCCCACCTGGCTGAGCCGGCCCGGCATGCGCCGTCGGCTCTGGATCGGCTTCGGTGTGCTGCTGGCACTGAGCGTTCTGGCCCAGTTGCTGGTCCCGCGTGAGCCGCAGTTCGGTGTCGACGGCTGGTTCGGTATGCGCGCTTTTGCTGGCTTCGTTGGTGCCGTGGTGTTGCTGCTGCTGGCGCGCCTGTACGGGCTGATCCTCAGTCGTCCGGACGATTACTACGAACCCCCGCCGGCGCAGGAGGAGCGCAAGGATGCTTGATCTGGCCCTGCATCCTGCATTCATCCTTTTCCTCGGTGCGGTGCTGATCGCGCTTGCGCGGCCGGGTCTGCGCCCGCTGCCCCTGCTGCTGACGCCGATCGTGGCGCTGTGGGCGATCTGGCGGCTGCCCGAGGACATGCTGCTGTCCGTTCGCTTCCTCGGCTACGACATCGAAGTGCTCCAGGTCAGCGCGGAGCGGCGCCTGTTCGCCAGCGCCTTTGCAATCACGAGCTTCATCGGCGGCCTGTACGGCCTGCGCGGGGCGAAGAGCTTTGAGCTGTCGGCCTGCTATGCCTACGCCGCCGGCGCGGTCGGGGTGAGTCTGGCCGGCGACCTGCTTGCGATGTACCTGAGCTGGGAAGCGATGGTGCTCTTCTCGACCCTCGTCATCTGGTGCGGCGGCACCGACGCGGCCCGCCGCGCCGGTCTGCGCTATGCGCTGATGCAGGTGATCGGCGGGGTGATCCTGAAGATCGGCATCGAGGCCGTCTCGGTCCAGACCGGCTCGATTGATATCCGGCCGCTGGACCTGGGCACCGCGGCGGCGTGGATCGTGCTGGTCGGCGTGCTGATCAAGGCCGCCGCGCCGCCGGTCAGTGCCTGGCTCGCCGACGCCTATCCCGAAGCCAGTCCCTACGGCAGCGTGTTCCTGACCGCGCTGACCACCAAGACTGCGGTGCTGGCGCTGATCCTGCTGTTCCCCGGCGCGCAGGTGCTGCAGTGGATCGGCCTGATCATGGTCTGCTACGGGATCGTCTACGCGCTGCTCGAAAACGACATCCGCCGCATCCTGGCCTACGCGATCATCACCCAGCTCGGCTTCATGCTCTGCGCGGTCGGCATCGGCAGCGAGCTGGCCCTCAACGGCGCCGCCGCGCTCGCCTTCGGCCACATCATCGCCATGACCCTGCTGATGATGAGCGCCGGCGCGGTGCTGCAGCAGACCGGCCTGCGCAGGGCCAGTGATCTGGGCGGGTTGTATCGCTCGATGCCGCTGACCACCCTCTGCGCCATCATCGGTGCACTGGCGATCGCCGCCTTCCCCCTGACCGCGGGCTACATCAGCCACACGATGATCGTCCAGGCTGCTGCCGAGCAGCAGCTGGCGTGGGTCTGGTATGTGCTGTTGGCCGGTAGCGCCGGAGTGGTGCTGGTCACCCTCAGGTTCGTGTGGCTGGTCTTCTTCCAGCCGCAAGCTTTCGAGGCGGCTTCCGGCCCGCACCCGGCCGATCCGCCGAAGCACATGCAGGCGGCGATGGTCCTGTACGCGCTGGCCTGCGTCGTGCTCGGCTGCGTCCCGTCGCTGCTGCACGGTCTGCTGCCCTACCCGACCACGCACCAGGCCTACACCGGCGCGAACCTGGTGGGCCAGCTGCAGTTGCTGTTGTTCGCCGCGCTGGCCTTCGTCGTGATGCTGCCGGCGATCAGGCGCAGCCCGACCATCACCCTGGATCTGGACTGGTTCCACCGGGTCGCGCTGATCTGGCTGGCGCGATCGATCGCGGCGATCTGGACGACCCTGATCAAGCCGATGAAGTGGCTGTGGCGCCGCAAGCACATCCGCCTGCAGC
>DAIMJK010000136.1:0-9419 GCA_036722245.1 Lysobacterales bacterium | reverse complement strand
TTGCAAGACCCGGATGTGGTCGTAGCGACGGGTTCCGCCGGCGTGGACGAAGGCGTCGCTCAGGGCCTGCCGCAAGCCGACCGGGTCGGCGATCTGCGCGCTGCCGGTGAAGCCCAGCCCGGTGGTCAGTTGCGAGCGTACTGACGGCGGCAATCGCTCGAGCTGCTCCGGCGCCAGCGGCGTGCAAGTGGTCGTACCGGTGTCCGCCGACCGCCACGCTTCGGCGCCCGCGCTCGCGCTGCGATCGCTTTCCCAGCACACCCAGTGACCCGCCTCAAGGATCAGCTGCGGCTGTCCCAGTTGTGCCGCACAGCGCCGCCAGGCCGGCAGCGCGTCGCTCATCAGATCGCGCAGGACGCGCTGACCGGCGCCGAATCGATTCGGCGCAGTGGCGCGCAGGAAGCGCCACAGCCACGGCGCCATCGCCAGCGGCCGACCCAGAGCCAGCGGTCCGCCGAAGACAAACAGGCGTCGCGGCGCCGAGCGCAGCATCGCCCGAGACGCCAGCGGCGCCACCTGCTCGGTCGCGATATGCCCGGCGTTGCCCCAGGACGCCGCCAGGCCGTCCCGATCCGGATCGACCAGCGTGACCTGCCAGCCCAGCCGCTGCAGCGCCAGCGCGCAGCACGAGCCGACGATGCCGGCGCCGATGATCAGGAGGGATCGGTTGCTCATGGCGGGAAGGTAGCAAAGGGCGAGGGCCCAGGGCAGAGGGCTCAGGGCCCGGAAGAGCAAAGCGGCGCCAGGTCGCGGCACTCCAGAAGGGGCCGCACGCGCCAGGATCTGGAGCGCGCTGGCCTGACAGCGCTTTGCTCTTGATCCTGCGGGCGGGACGCCCGGACGAAGCGCTCGTGGACTGCTCGCAAGTCGATCCTTGTGCCGTGTATTGTTGCCTGCGGGCGGGACGCCCGCGGTCCCAGGGAAAGCATCTGCCTTGGCTCTACTGGCAGGAACTGGCCACTGACTACTGCTTTTCTGCTTTTCTGATCCCTCACCCCTCACCCCTCAGCCCTCCGGAACCCATGCACCGCATCGAAATCATCGACTCCCACACTGGCGGCGAACCGACTCGGGTAGTGCTGACCGGTTTCCCCGATCTCGGCGACGGTCCGATGGCCGAAAGGGCCGCGCGGCTGCGGCGTCAGCATGATCGCTGGCGGCGGGCGATCGTCTGCGAGCCGCGCGGGTCGGATCATCTGGTCGGGGCCTTGCTGTTGCCGCCGGCCGAACCGGACTGCTGCACTGGAGTGATCTTTTTCAACAACGCCAGCACGCTGGGCATGTGCGGCCACGGCGCGATCGGTGTGATCCGCAGCCTGGCCCATCTGGACCGGATCGCACCGGGTCGGCATCGACTGGATACGCCGGTCGGTGTGGTCGTGACCGAGTTGCACGCCGATGGGCGGGTCTCGGTCGGCAATGTCGAGAGCTATCGACTGCTGCGCGATGTGCGCGTCGACACCGCCGATTACGGCAGCGCGACTGGCGATGTGGCCTGGGGCGGCAACTGGTTCTTCATTTCGCCGGACGCGCGCTGGCCGCTGCGGTTCGAGCACTGGCGCGAGCTCACCGCGCAATCGTCGGCGATCGCACGGGCCCTGTTTGACGCGGGCATCCGCGCACCGGACGGCGCACTCATCGACCATGTTGATTTCAGCGCGCCCTCGCCGACGGCCGGCTGCGACGCCCGCAACTTCGTGCTCTGCCCGGGCCTGGCCTTCGATCGTTCGCCGTGCGGCACCGGCACCAGCGCCAAGCTCGCCTGCCTGGCCGCCGACGGCAAGCTCGCGCCGGGCCAGATCTGGCGTCAGCAGAGCATCACCGGCAGCGTGTTTGAGGCCAGCTATCAGCCTGGCCCCAACGGCGGCGTGCTGCCCATCATCACCGGCACCGCTCATGTCACCGGCCGCGGTGAGTTGCTGCTTGATGAGGCGGATGAGCTGGCTTGGGGCTTTCAGAGCTAGGGCACAGGGCACAGGGCACAGGGCCCAGAATGGACAGCAAGAGCAGGGTGGCCACTGCGCAACCAAGGAGATCGACAATGTCCCCCACTACCCACCCCCTCTGGCACGGTGTCATCCCTGCCATCACCACGCCCTTCACCTGCGATGACCGGGTCGATCATGGTTTCCTGGCGCAGCATGCGCGGCAGCTGATTGATGCCGGTTGTCGCGGGATCGTGCCGCTGGGCTCGCTGGGCGAGGGGGCGACGCTGGAGCTGGACGAGAAACTGGCGGTGATCGATACGCTGGTGGCTGCGCTGGCCGGGCGGGCGCCGGTGATTGCCGGCGTCGCGGCGCTGTCGACGGCGCAGGCGGTGACTCTGGCGCGCGAGGCGCAGGCGCGTGGCTGCGCTGGGCTGATGGTGCTGCCGCCCTATCTGTACTCGACCGACTGGCGCGAGATGCGCGCCCACATCGAGGCCGTGTTCGGCGCCACCTCGCTCCCCTGCATGCTCTACAACAACCCGATCGCCTATCGCACCGATTTCCTGCCGACCCAGATCGCCGAGCTGGCGGCGGCCTGGCCGCAGTTGCAGGCGGTGAAGGAGTCTTCCGGCGATGTGCGTCGCTTTGCCGCCTTGAAGGCCGAGCTCGGCGACCGACTGGCGTTGCTGGTGGGGCTGGACGATGCCGTGGTCGAGGGCGTCGCGATGGGTGCCTGCGGCTGGATCGCCGGTGTCGTCAACGCACTGCCGAAGGCCTCGGTGGCGCTGTTCGAGACCGCCCGCGAACAAGGCCCTGCCGCGGCGCAAGAACTTTACGCACGACTGCTGCCGCTGCTGCGGATGGACACGGTGCCGAAATTCGTCCAGCTGATCAAGCTGATGCAGCAGCAGTGCGTTCGCGGCAGCGAACGGGTCCGCGCACCGCGTCTGCTGCTGGACGGCGCCGAGCGGAAGCTGGCACTTTCGCAGATCGATGCGGCCCTGGCGGCCCTGGCGGAGATTGGTCATGCCCAATGATCTTGAATCGGCAACGGTACTCATCGACGGCCAGTGGCGTGCCAGCGGCGACTCGCTCAACACATTCCGCGCCTTTGATCCAACCAGCGGCGAGCCTGTCGGACCACACTTTCCACGCTCCGGCCCGGCCGACATCGAGCACGCGCTACGCGCCGCCAGCGGCGCAGCAGCAAAGCTGGCCGCCTGTCCTCCCGAGCAGGTCGCCGCTTTTCTGGACGCGTACGCCAGCGGCATCGAGGCGGCCAGCGATGAGCTGGTCGCTCTGGCGCATGTCGAGACGGCCTTGCCTACCACCCCGCGACTGGCGGCGGTAGAACTACCGCGCACCACCAATCAGCTGCGACTGGCGGCGAAAGCGGTCCGCGAGCGCAGCTGGACCATGCCGGTGATCGACAGTGCGAACGACCTGCGCGCGCACCTGGCCCCGCTGAGCCGGCCGGTCTGGGTGATCGGCCCGAACAACTTCCCGTTTGCCTTCAACGCGATCTCCGGCAGCGATTTCGCTTCGGCCATCGCGGCCCGCAATCCGGTCATTGCCAAGGCCCACCCGGCCCATCCGGCCACTACTCGGGCTCTGGCGCGGATTGCCATGGCGGCGCTGACCGAAGCCGGATTGCCCCCCGCCAGCGTGCAACTGCTGTACGACATGGACCCGATCGTCGGCCTGCAACTGGCCACGGACCGGCGGCTGGGAGCCATCGCCTTCACCGGCAGCCGACCGGCCGGACTGGCCTTGAAAGCCGCCGCCGACCAGGCTGGCGTGGTGTTTTGCGGCGAGCTCTCCAGCGTCAATCCGGTCTTTCTGCTGCCCGGCGCGCTGGCCGAGCGCGGCGAGGCATTGGCGCAGGAGTACGTCGGTTCCTGCACCCTCGGCGGTGGCCAGTTCTGCACCAATCCGGGCGTGGTCGTGCTGCCCGAAGGGGCGGACGGAGACGCCTTTGTGGCCGCGGCCAGCGCGCGCTTTCGCGACGCGCCAGCGGCCGTCCTCTACAGCGCCGGCGTGCAGCGCCAACTTCAGACCAGTGTGGCCGAGCTGCGCGCGGCCGGTGCGCAGTTGCTGGTCGGCGATGGTTTGGCCAGCGGCCCCGGCTTTGGCTTCGCGCCTTGTCTGCTGCAGGTCAGCGGCACCGGCTTCCTCGCCCGCGCGACCGAGCTGCAGGGCGAGGCCTTCGGCCCGGTCGGGCTGCTGGTACGCGCCACCGACGTCGAAGCGATGGCGGCGATCGCGGCCTGTTTCGACGGTAATCTGACCGGCGCGATCCACGCCGCCAGCGAGGGTAGCGAAGCAGCCGCCTTCGACCAGATCGCCGCGCAACTGCGTCCGCGGGTCGGTCGCCTGATGGCCAACAAGTGGCCCACCGGTGTCGCGGTCAGCCCGGCGATGAACCACGGCGGACCCTACCCTGCCAGCAGCCATCCCGGATTCACCGCCGTCGGCATGCCGGCCGCAATCCGTCGCTTCGCCGCGCTGCATTGCTTCGACCAGGTCCCCGACGATTCCCTGCCACCGGAACTGCGCCGCGCCAACCCACTCGGGATCCAGCGGCTGATCGATGGGGAATGGAGCCGGGCTGAGGGCTGAGCTCTTGACCTGCTGGGCCCTGGGCCCTGAGCCCTGGGCCCTGAACCCACAACGAGGTTCCGAAACATCGGTTCGGTTGGCAGCAGACCAGGCGCCGCCGCTACCACCCACAATGCATCCCACTGTAACCTCACCCGGCTGGCGCAAGCAGCCGACCGCGGACCGGCCAGCCTGAACAGGGGAATCGTGTGGCGCGGGCGCTCACGCAATGGATCGATGTACGGCCGGGCGAGGCGGCGACGGTGCGCCTGCTGTTCGCCTTTGCCTTCAGCCTGGGGCTGGCGCAGGTCTATCTGGCCAGCGCGACGATCAGCCTGTTCCTGGGCGCCTTTCCGCCGTCGATGCTGCCCTTCGGCTACATCGGCATCGCGCTGGCGATGCCGCTGGTCGGCTGGGCCCACGGCTGGCTGGAGCAGCGCTTCAGTTTGCCGCGGCTGGTCCTGATCAACCTGGTCCTGATGGCGGCCAGCCTGCTCGGCTGGCGCTGGCTGATCGAGCTGCCGTGGGACGGCTGGCTGTTGCTGCTGTACGTCTGGTGGGTGGTGGTCTGGAGCGTGCTCAACCTGGCGCTGTGGGGCCTCGTCGGGCGGATCTTCGATCTGCGCCAGAGCAAGCGTCTGAACGGCGTGGTCGGTGCCGGCGAGGTGCTGGCGATGATCCTCGGCGGTCTGTCGGTCGCCCTTCTGGTCGGACCGATCGGCACCCCCGGCCTGTTGCTGGTGTCGATGGCGGCGATCATCCTGGCGATCCTGCTGCTCGGCCGGATCAGCAGCGTCCACCGAGCCCGTCTGGAAGGTGCCGATGGACCCGACGAGGGCAGCGCCGACCAGGGTGTACTGGTGCAGTTCAAGGACCGCTACCTGCGGCTGATCTTCATCAACTCGGCGCTCGCCTGGGTCGTCTTCTACGTCGTCGACAACGCGTTTTTCAACATCGCCAGCGTGCGCTTCCCGACCGAAGCCGAGATGGCCATCCTGGTCGGCCGGATGGACGCGATGATCGGCGCCTTGCTGCTGTTGAGCCGGCTGTTCCTGTCGGCACGACTGCTCGCCTGGGTCGGCGTGCGTGGTGGTTTGCTGGTGATTCCGCTGGTGATCGGTACGGGTGCGCTTTCGGTCGTGCTGGCCGGCCAGCTGGGCGCGCCAGCGGGGCTGATCTTCGCCCTGGCCGCCACGGTCAAGATCTTCGAGGAGGTCTGCCGCGATTCGATCTTCCGGGCCACCCTGCAGGTGCTGTTCCAGCCGCTGCCGCCGGGCCGGCGTTTGCGTGCCCAGGTCACCACCGAGAGCATGGTTGATCCCTTCGCCGCCGCGCTGGCCGCCGGCTTGCTGCTGTTGCTGGTCGGTGGGCTGGGTTTCGACACGGTCAGGCTGTACCAGGTGCTGCTCGGTTTGTTCCTGATCTGGGCGGTGCTGGCCTGGCGGCTGCAGTTCCAGTACTTGAGCTCGCTGCGGCGCGCGCTGGCCCGGCGCGCCGCCGCCGGCAGCGATGCCGATGTGTTCGAGGGTGCGAGCAGCGAAATTCTGCAGCAGGCGCTGTACAGCCATCATCCGAGCGAGATCCAGCATGCGATGGCGGCCTTGCTGAAGCTCGACCCGGAGCAGGCACGCGGCCATCTGCCGCGCCTGCTCAGCCACAGCCAGCCCGACGTACGCTGCATGGCGCTCCGCTGGACCGCGGCGGAAAACCAGACCGCTAATCTCGACGAAGTGCGTCGACTCGCCTGGCATGACGCCCGCGGGCGCGTCCGCAGCGAGGCCTTGCGTACGCTCGCCGCGCTGCTCGGCGACACCTGTGTGGACGAACTGCCGCGCGCCCTGAGCGATCCGGTAGATGAGGTCCGTGCCGGTGCGACCGTTGGTCTGATCCGGCATGGTGGCATCCAGGGCATCTTGCTGGCCGGCAACGATCTGCTCGAACAAGTGGCCAGCAGCGATCCGCGCCAGCGTCGCAGCGCCGCCACGGTGGTCGGCGAGATCGGCATCGGCGCCTTCTATCAGCCCCTCCTGCGACTGCTCGCCGACGACGATCCGCAAGTGCAGCAGGCGGCCCTGCAGTCGGCCGCGCGGCTGCGCAACGAGGCGCTCTGGCCGGCGGTGCTGCCAACCCTGGACCGGGCCAGCCTGCGCGGCTACGCGATCGAAGCCCTGCGCGCCGGCGGCGCCAGTGCCGCGCTGGCGGTGGCGCAGCACTTCGCCAGTCCCGGACTGGATCTGATGCAGCGCTCGCGGCTGCTGCGCGTGCTTGGTGTCATCGACCACAGCCAGGCGCGCCGCTCGCTGTTGGGCATGCTCGATGAGAACAATCGCGAACTGCGCGAACAGGCCCTGCTGGCGCTGGTCCGCCAGCGCGCCTTGACACTAGAGGCAGACCGGGATCTGTTGCTCGAGCGCGTCGAGGCCGAACGCGCCGATGCGATCTGGCTGCTGCAGCAGATCTGCGCCTGCAAGGCCGAGGGTGAACTATCGATCCTGTCGCCACTGCGCGAACAGCTCGCCGCCAGTCGCCGTCGTTTGCTGCTGTTGCTGCAGCTGTGCCTGGATCGCGAGGCGATGGCGCAGGTGCGTGATCGCATCAACGACCCTTCGCTGGAACGGCGCGCCTATGCGCTGGAACTGCTCGACAACCTGCTTCGCGGCGAGTTGCGCACGCGTCTGCTGGCGCTGTTCGAAGGCACCTCGGAGCAGAAGTGCCTGACCAGTCTGGGCGAACCAACGGCGGCACCGCTGGCGGTTCAGCAGCGACGATTGCTGATCGAGGCCAGCGCTGCAGAATGGGGATGCAGCTGGCTCCAGGCGACCACCCTGTGCGCGCTCGACCCGGCCGATCCGGCCAGTCATGAGCGGGTCCGGCTGCGGCTGGCCAACGGTGTGTCCGGGCTCACCCTGCAAGCCCTGCACTGGTGGCAGGACATCGCGGCCCGCGAGCACACCGCGGCGCAGCGCTCGGAGGTCGACTGGCAGTTCGGCGGCATCAACCGAGTCGGCTTGTTGCGCCAGGTCGAACTATTCGCCCAGGCCGGCGATTCGGTGCTGGCGCGAATCGCCGAGCGGCTGGGCGAAATGGTGGTCAGTCGCGGTCAGGTGATTTTCGAGCAGGACGAGCCCGAGCATTGTTTGTATGTGATCGCCGCCGGGACGATGAGCGTGCACTTGCGCGAAGGCGAGCGCGACAGCGCCAGCCGCCGCATCGCCACCTTGCACGCGCCGGAGATCTTCGGCGAGTTCTCGCTGCTCGACGAGCGACCGCGCTCGGCCACGGTCAAGGCCGAGACCCTGTCGCGCCTGTACCGGCTCGAGCACGAAGACTTCTACGACATGCTGTTCGATCAGCCCGAAATCACCCGCCGGCTGATCCGCCTGCTCGGCGAACGGCTACGCAGCCAGTCCGGCTATGGCGTCGGCCCCGAGCTCAAGCTGGAGGCGCATCTGTCGGCCGAGGTCGACCGGCTGGAAGCCCTGTCCGACCCGCTGCGGCGGCGCATGCTGCTCAAGGCGATGCCGTTGTTGCGCGATCTGCCGGAACCCTTGATCGCAAGCATCGCCGCCGAGCTCAAGACGATGACCGCGCGCGCCGGCCAGTGCATCTACCAGGCCGGCGATCTGGGCCGCAGCGTGTACCTGATCGCCGCCGGCCGGATCAAGCTGCATCGGGCCGAGCAGCTACTCACCATCCGCGGCGCGCGCGACCTGTTCGGTGACTTCTCGATCCTCGAACCCCGTCCACACCTGAGCTCGGCCACCGCCCTGGAAGCCTGCCTGCTGCTGCGGCTGGACAAGGACGTGTTGCAGGACCTGCTGATGCTGTGGCCCGAACTGGCCCGCAACATGCTCCGCGACCTGGTCCTGCGCAACCGTGCCGCGATGAACTGGGTGGAGGGAAAGGGCTAGGGCTGAGTTCCAGTGGCCAGTTGCAGCCGCACAGTCGGGTCGGATGCACCCTGGGTGCGCAGCACCCTTTGGAGTGCGATGCTCCGCATCGCTTTGGATGCTCTTGGCAGTTCGTGTCTGGATTGGCGGGTTGCGCCAGACGCTGCTATTTCGCCGCTGTCCACAGCCGACGAGTTCGGCCAGGCCCACGAAGAGCATCCAAAGCGGCGCAGAGCACCGCAGTCCAAAGTAAAGCGCCGCAGTCCAAAGCTCTGATCAATAGTCGTCAAGCACTTTCAATGCATCGGTCTTGAACGAATACACGGTCTTGACTCTCGCAACGGGCGCATTGCGCTTGAATGCAGCCGCGCTGCACCACGGGTAGTCGCTCGCGTCAGTAACCAGCCCGTGCTTCACCGGGTTCTCGTGCACATAGTGCAGACGCGCCAGGTAACTCTTCTCGAAAGTCAGCAGAGTTTCCCAATAGTTGTGCCAAACCTTTCGACCAGATTGGTCGTCCAGCTTGTTAACCCAGGCGGCCGAACGCTGGTGCGCCTCGCCCAGGTAATTGGCCAGAGACTCAGCGCCATCGGTGCCATCAATCGGTGAGTGAGCAATCAGGTGATAGTGATTCGAAAACACCGCCCAAGCTTCAAGTTTCCAGCCGTACTTGGCCGCATACTTGTGCAGGCCATCACAAAGCGCCCTGACCCGTGAGTCGTCGCCGAAGAAGTGCTCCTTTCCAAAGGTGCCGGCGGTGATCATGTAGACCCCCATCTCAGTGAGACGGTGTGGAGGAGCGTGAGGCCAGTCCCGCACAGATGCGGGAGCTGCACCGTCGGGCAGATTGGGCGGCGAGGGAGCCATCTCCCAATGCTAGTTCGGGTGCAGCGCAACACGCCAGCCCTCGAGAGCCGCGCCGCACTTTGGACTGCGGCGCGCTACTTTGGACTGCGGCGCTCTGCGCCGCTTTGGATGCTCTTTGCGGACCAGCTGTGCTTGT
>DAIMJK010000135.1:3554-9420 GCA_036722245.1 Lysobacterales bacterium | reverse complement strand
TTCGAGGCCGGCACGCCGAACATCGCCGGCATCATCGGCCTGGGCGCGGCGATCGACTGGGTCGACGACATCGGTCTGGAGCGAATCGCCACGCATGAAGCGATGCTTGGCGACTACGCCACCGTCGCGCTGCAGCAGATCGAAGGCCTGCGCCTGATCGGCACCGCGCCGGGCAAGGCGCCAGTACTGTCCTTTGTCATCGACGGCGCCCACGCCCACGACCTGGCAATGATCCTCGACCAGGAAGGCATCGCGGTCCGCTCTGGCCACCACTGCGCCCACCCACTGCTGCAGCACTATGGCCTGGCCGCCACCCTGCGCGCTTCGCTGGCGGTGTACAACACGATGGCGGAGATCGACTTGCTGGCGGCGGGGTTGGAGAAGGCGCGGCGGATGCTCTTGTAGGTCAGGGGTGAGGGCTCAGGAATCAGAAATGGCCGGGGGCCTGGGCTGCAAGGCGCGCGCGAACGGGCGTTTCGCCCCTGAGGGGAAGGCGACTATCGCAGGATCAAGTCAAGGGTCGAGTTTGCGCGTTCGAGAGCGCCAGTCCATTGCTTTTGCCGCTAAGCTGAAGTGCCAACGCCTGCGGACGGAGCCGAGCATGAAGCGAGTGATGATCGTGGCCTTGCCGCTGTTGCTGGTCGCCTGCGCCGTGGGCGAATCGGAGACGAGCACGACAGCCGCCCGCCCTGATGTGGCCGCACCAGCATCTTCCAGCAGCCAGGATGAGGCACAGCTCGCTGGCGACTGGCGCGTGATCACGATCGACGGCGCCGCGATCCCCGCCCACCTGGCTGGCCAGCTCGCGCAGCCGTTGACGGTGAGCTTCGACGTCGCCGAAGGACGGGTCTATGGCTATTCCGGCTGCAACCGCTTCTCCGGCACCTATCGCCGTGCCGATCAGCCCTTCGCTCTGGCTGGCCTGGCAAGCTCCAAGATGTACTGTGAAGCCACCGCCGAGCTGGAAAGCCGGATCCTGCAAGCGCTGGCGGGGGTTCGGCAGTTTCGGGTCGATGGCGACAAGCTGAGCCTGCTTTCCGCTGGCGGTGGGACAGCGCTGGAACTGATGCGATGAAGTAGGTCACCGACTGCGCCCTTCCCTGTAACCGCGCAGCCCGCTAGCATCTGTTATCGGTAGACGACTGCCGGCACCGACAGGTTCCACGATCCCATGTCACTGCTCGATCGAATCGGCAAGGAAGCGCAGAAGGTCCGCGCCGAGCGCGAACGCGAGGCGCTGGAGAAGCAGCGCAAGGAAGATCGCTACGAGCAGGTCGTTGCGCCGGCGATGATCGGTCTCTACGAATATCTGCAGACCCTGGCGCGCGATCTGGGCGAGGTGCGGCCGCCAGTGCATCTGGAATTCGAGCTGACCCACTATGGTTCGGTCCCGTTGAGCATCCTGCACGATTACAAGATCGAGCAGGCCAAGCGGCGCTATTCCTTCGAGATCAGCATGAGCTGGCGGGCCCGGGTCGACTACGAGAAAATCAAGGAACTCGTCGTCCACGGTCACCGCAAGGTACGCCAGCTGATCGACCAGATGCGTCAGCTGCATCTGGGTGGGGTGCGCGAGCCAGAGAACGGGCCCAACGGCGATGTGGTCTCGGCGCGCTTCCATCCGCGCGGATTCCTGCACCTGGAAATGCATGCCAAGGCCAGTGCCTACGACAATTACCTGCGGCTGAGCTTCCGTCATCTGGACAGTCTGGGCACGACCCACAAGCATGTCTTTGCCGAACAGCTGGACGAGGCCTTCTACGATCGCCTCGGTCGCTTCCTGGTACGCGAGGACGACGAGCTCATCAAGGAAACACTGACGCCGGAGATGCGCGCGCGCCTGCAGCAGGCGATCGGGACCACCGAACCGCTGGAGATGTACAGCGAGACGGTACTCGACCCGATCGGCCCGATCGACGCACCCTTCGAGGTGGTCGATCTGAACATCGATTTCGATCCTGACAGCGTACCGCGCGGTCACTTGCCAGGAGAATCATCGGCAGCTCACCCGCCGGGCGTCGGTCTGGCTGCTGATGCCAGGCCAGCCAGGAGCAACGGTGCCGGCTCGAAACCCGCGGCTGGCGTTGGCAAAGCGGCCGAAGCAACGGCTGTGGCGCCAGCGGTCGACGCGGAAACTTCACCGATCCCGGTGCATCCGGGCGCAGCCAACGAAGCCCTGCTCGATCGCAGTTTCGCCAACCACAGTGATCGCGATCGAGAATTGCTGCTGCAGTCCTCGCTGCGCGCGCTGGCGCCGGCGGAGAAGCAGCCGCAGGATCTGGAAAACGACCGCCAGATGAAGGCTGCCGCTTTCGTACTGCGAATGAAGCTGATGGAAGACAAGCTGCGCGGCAAGAAATCGTGAGTCAAGGCAGCCTCGAAGCCCTTTGCCGCTCGGCGCTGGCACCGCAGCAACTCGATCGCGCGCTCGCGTTGCCGGCGCGGTGCTACACCGATCCAGCCATCGCAACGATCGAGCGCAATGCGGTCTTTGGTCGCGGTTGGCAGCTGATCGCGCACCAGAGCGAACTACCCGAGATCGGCAGCTATCTGGCGCGCGATCTGGCCGGGCTGCCGGTGGTCTTGCTACGTGATGAAGCTGGTCAGCTGCGGGCCTATCAGAACGTCTGCCGCCACCGCGCCGGCCCGGTCGCACAAGGCCACGGCTGCGCCAAACGACTGCGCTGCCGCTATCACGGATGGAGCTATGGCCTCGATGGCCAGCTGCTGTCGGCCACCGACATGAACGAGGCGCTCGACTTCGATACTGCGCAGATCCGTCTGCCCGAGCTGGCGCTGGCCAGCTGGCAGGGTCTGGTGTTCCTGTCCGAAGATCCAGCGGTACCGCTGGCGGCGGTGGTGGCCGGCATGGATGAGCGCCTGGGTAGTCGGCGTCTTGACGGTTACCGCCACCACCGCCAAGTGCGCTACCCGCTGGACTGCAACTGGAAGGTCTACGTCGACAACTATCTCGAGGGCTATCACGTCCCGCATCTGCACCCCGGGCTGAACAAGTTGCTCGACTATCGCAGCTACATTACCGCCACCGCGCCCTGGCATTCCTGCCAGTACAGCCCGATGGAGAGCGGCCTGTATGGTGATGGCGACGCGCTGTACTGGTACCTGTGGCCGAACACGATGCTCAACAGCCTGCCCGACCGCCTCCAGACCAACCGTGTGCTGCCGCTGGGGGTGGACCGCTGCGAAGTGGTGTTCGACTTCTACTACCCGGCCGACCCGGCCGACCCGGCGGCCCAGGCGCGCTGCCAGGCGGATGTCGATTTCAGCGACGAAGTGCAGGCCGAAGACGCCGAAATCTGCCTGGCCGTGCAACGCGGCCTGGCCTCCGGCGGCTATGCCCCGGGTCGGCTGAACCCGCGCTGGGAGAACGCGGTGCATCATTTTCATGAGTTGCTGAGGGCGGCGTACTAGCCGAGCTCAAGAAGCGGAAGAGTCGCTCTGGTGCTGTTCGCTCCAAGTTCGAAGCGCCACGCCTCAAGCGCTCGGGTGTAACCTTCACCCATGACCGACGAGTCCTTCGAACAGCTGCTTCGAAGCCTCCTGCCGCTCGACGCGCAGGCGCGCGAAGCGCGCCTGCTGGAAGCTTTTGCCGGTGACAGCGAAAGCCTGACGCTGGCGCGAAGTCGGTTGCTGGAACTTGACGAGGTCACCCTGCCGGCCGATCTGACGACGCCCAGCGAAGGTGGATCGGCCGCCGCGCTGGACATCGCCAGACTGCAGGAATTGTTCGCTGAGGCGGTGGCCCTGGCCGGGCCCGAGCGAGCCGAGCTGCTGGCCCGGGTCGGGGCGAGTGATCCGCATATGGAGCAATCACTGGCCCGCCTGCTGGCCACCGATCAGGCGCTGCACGGCCGCTCGCTGCCGAATCTGGCCCAGGTCGCTCTGCAGGCGCTGAAGCAGGAGCAGGATCTGGCACGCGGCGGGCGCTGCGAGACGGCCGGAGACCAGATCGGTCCCTGGCAGTTGGTCCGGCCACTGGGTCGCGGCGGCATGGGTACGGTCTGGCTGGCGCAGCGGGCCGATGGCCAGTTCCAGCGGGTGGTCGCATTGAAGCTGATCAGCGCAGGGCAAGAGACCCAGGCGATCCAGAATCGCTTCCTGCGCGAGCGGCAGATTCTCGCCTCGCTCAATCATCCGAACATCGCCAAGCTGCTCGATGGCGGAGTGGCGCCGGATGGTCGACCCTATTTCGTGCTCGAGTACGTCGACGGTCAGCCGATCACCAGCTATTGCGATCGTCACAAGTTGCGCGTGGTCGACCGGCTGCGGCTGTTCCTGCAGGTATGCAGGGCGGTCCAGCACGCCCATCAACGGCTGGTCGTGCACCGCGACCTGAAGCCGTCGAACATCATGGTCACCAACGAGCGGATGGTCCAGCTGCTCGATTTCGGCATCGCCAAGCTGCTCCATCCGGACCTGCACGGAAGCGCCGAGCTGACCCGCCCCGAGGACCAGGCGATGACGCCACGTTACGCGGCGCCCGAGCAGATTCGCAACGAGACCATCACCACCGCCACCGACATCTATGCCCTCGGCGTGCTGCTGTATGAGCTGCTGACCGGCGCCCTGCCCTACGACGTGCAAAGCCAGGCTGGCCATGCGCTGGAGCGCGCGATCGTCGAGCAGGAACCGCGGCGACCGTGCGCAACACTGACCGACCCGGCGAATCTGCAGGCAAAGACGCTCGCCAGTCAGCGCGGCAGCGGCCTGACCGAGTTGACCGATGCGCTTGCAGGCGATCTTGAAACGGTGTTGCTGAAGGCTCTGAAAAAGCAGCCGGCCGAACGCTACCCATCGGTCGAGGCGCTGGCCAAGGATCTGGAGGCCTATCTGGATGGCAAGCCGGTCAGCGCGCGGCCGGACAGCTGGCGCTACCGGGTCGGCAAGTTCGTCGGTCGCCACCAGGCCGCCGTTGCGTTGTCCAGTCTGGCCATACTCAGCCTGATCGGCGCCTTGCTGCTGTCCCTGCAGCAAGCCGCGCTGGCGCGGCAGGAAGCCGCCCGCGCCGAAGCGGTCGGCACCTTCCTGATCGGCCTGTTCGAGGAGATCGATCCGGCTCGCGGTGATGCGCTGGGCCTGCGCGCCCGCGATCTGCTCGACACCGGTGCGCGCCGGATCGATCACGAGCTCAGCGGCGATCCCGCCCTGCAGGCGCGCCTGAACGCGCTGTTGGGGCGGCTGCTGCTGGCCACCGGCGACTTCAACAGCGCGCTGGACCGGCTCGACCAAGCCCGGGGCAGTTCGGCATTGGCACCTGCCGAAGCCGCCGAAGCGGGCCTCGACCAGGTTCGAGCCTTGGTTCTGGTGCATCGCTTCGACGAGGCCCAAGGCTTGTTGCAGTCGCTGCAGGCAAAGGTCGAGCCAAACAGTGCCAGCCAGGCACGGCTACTCGAAGCAAGCGCCGATCTGGCGGCAGAGTCCGGCCGGCTTGAGGAGGCCCGCGCCCTGGCCGAGCAGGCGCTGGCACTGTGGCAGCAGCTCCCCGGCGAGCATCAGCTGGATCGGGCTCGCAGTCATACGGTGCTGGCCAAGGTCGCCGATCTGGCCGATCAGCTCGATCAGGCCGAGATGCAGGCTCGGTTGGCCCTGAAACTGGTGGAAGCGCGCTTTGGCAACGAGCACATCGAAGTGGCGAAGTCGCTCGAAAGGCTGGCCAATCTGGCGCGTCGCCGCGGCGACCCGAGCGGCGCGCGCGAAACGCTGGCCGAGGCATTGCGATTGAGCGAGGCGCTGGTGGGGCGGGATCACCTGACCAGTCTGTCTCTGCGCCGACAGGACGCCGATCTGCTGGAGGAGGCCGCCTCCCTCGAGCCTCTCGCCTTCCATTGCGCCAACTGTCCCGCCT
>DAIMJK010000135.1:0-3544 GCA_036722245.1 Lysobacterales bacterium | reverse complement strand
CGGCCAGTTCGAAGCGTCAAGGGCGGCACTGGAGTCAGTGCTCGCTGACGCAGAGCGCCGCTATGGTCGTTTCCATCTGAGCCGCGCACTGGCTCTCAACTCGCTCGTTGCGATCGACTTCCGGCAACGCCGGTTGGCCGATGGAGCGCGTCGCATGCGCGAAGTGGTGTCGATCTATCAGGCGATCTATGGCCCGCGCCACAACGAAGTGGCCACGGTGCTGAATAATCTGGCCAACATCGAGCGCGAGCGTGGCCGGCTCGACGATGCAGCGCAATTGATGCAGGAGGTCCTCGAGATCCGTCGCGACACCGTGGGTGAGCAGAGTGTGGACTACGCCTATTCGCTGCTCGGCGAAGCGCGCATTGCGCAATTGCGTGGCGATGACCAGCGCAGCCTGGATCGCTTTGATCAGGCGCGACAGGTCTTTGCCCGCGCGTTGGGTGAGGCGCATCCGCTCGTTTACAGCACCACGCTGCGGATGGCTCACGCGCAGGTTGATCTGGCGGACCACGCCGGTGCGTCGCAGACCCTTGCCGGGCTGACCGCTGACCCTCCCGATACCTCCAGCGCGATCGTCAGGCGCTGGCTGGAGCTACGTCTGCAGTTCAAGATGACGCCCGAAACTGTTGCCGACGACTATTTGGCGCTGGTCAAGGACGCTGAAGCGTTGTGGCCAGCGGGCGATCCACGGCGTTCGGCGATCGTGATCGAAACTGCTGCGCTCTTGCGCGTTAGAGGAGAGGACGACCTGGCGCAGACATTGACTGCCCGCGCTGGGCTCGATCGCGACGCAGTACTCGAACCCAGGTTGAGGACGCTGCTCGTCGATTGAAACGTCCGCCCGAAGGCACGGTGTTGCAGATGGTGCCGACTGAGGGCTTCCGGCGGCTCGGTGCTGATTACCGCTGCGTCTGCCCGCCAACCGGCGGGCAGCAATTCGGCGGCACCGATGGCTCGAAAGCCTTCAGTTGCCTTGACCAGGGTCTTGCGAAGAACGTTTCGGACCAGTTGTCCGCCTGAGTTGTCGTGCAGTCCCGTCTCCGTCTGGGCCAATCCGCCGTTCCACGCTAAGCTGTCGCTCCGCTTTGCGACTCTCGATACCGATGGCTGCTTCCGAAAAAATCCGCAATGTCGGTCCGCGTTCGGCTGCGTGGCTGCGCCAGGTGGGGATCCGCACCACCGATGATCTGAAGGCCATGGGCAGCGTCGAGGTGTTCCGACGCATCGTCCGGGCCGGCTTCAAGCCCAGCTTGAACCTGCTCTATGCAATGGCCGGTGCCGAGGACGACTGCCACTGGACGGCAATCGAGGATGGTCGCAAGGCAGCGCTGGTGCAAGCGGCCGAAGAGATCAACGCCGAGGCCAAGCTGCGGCGCAAGGCCCATGCGATCGGCCGCGATCCGGACGAGATGGTGGCGCAGGCCCGCGAAGCCCGCGCCGCCGCAGCAGAAGCGGCGGCCGAAGCCGAAGCCGCCGATAACGATTCGGAAGCTCCGGACGGCAAGGCCGACTGAACCCGTTCGCGCGGACGCGCCGTACTCGGAACCCCGAGTTGAACTCGGGCCAGTCGCCCAGCCAGGCATCGGCAGCTTCGATTCCCGCCCGCTCTTCCTGAGCCCTCAGCTCTCACCTCTCAGCCCTGGCAGACCTACCAATCCAGCGTGCTGCCGTCGTGGGCCAGAAATGTGCCGGCCTGCTCAGGCGCCAACTGCTCGATCAGCGCGATCATCGAGGCCACCGAGGTGGCCGGATCGAGTGGCGCATCCTCGCCGCCCATGTCGGTATGGACCCAGCCCGGATGCATCGCTACGCAATGCACGCCTTGGCCGGCGAGCCCAAAATCGAGCAACCGCGTCCACATGTTCAGCGCTGCCTTGCTGGCGCAATAGGTCGGTGTAAAGAACCCCGTTCGCTGGGCGATCGAGCCGAGCTCGGAGGACAGGTTGATGACCCAGCCATCGCGCTTGGCGAGTGCCGGCGCGAGCGCCTGGGTCAGCAATACCGGGCCGATCACATTGGTCTGAAAGGCACTGGCCATGACCTGACCCGACAGCGACCCTAGCCGTTCGCCGCTGACCAGCGACCCGGCATTGTTGATCAGCAGATCGAGCTCATCGATTCCGAAGCGCTGCGGCAAAGCGGCGATCGCCTGCTCGTCATCGACATCCAGCGGCAGCACCGTGAGCTGATCGATGTACTCGGCCGCCAGCGCATTCAGCGCGGTCGCGGACTCCGGCTGCCGACAAGCCGCATGCACATGCGCCCCGCGGCCGAGCCACTGACGGGTGAATTCCAGTCCCAGACCGCGATTGCAGCCGGTGATGAAGACGTTCTTGGGCATGGGGCGCCTCCTGAGTTGCGAACGCCGTCGAGTTTAGCCAGCTTGTGGGGGCGAATGTTTCAGTGGCAGGGCCCAGGGCATAGGGCCCAGGGCCCAGACGCACTCCGGACTTGCTCTCCTGGGCCCTGGGCCCTGGGCCCTGGGCCTTCAGCCCTGGCCCTCCGCCCTGCTCCAGGGAAGATCTTCCAGATCCACGTTCCCGCCCGACAGGATCACCCCGACGCGTTGTCCGGCAAAGTGGTCAGGGTACTTGAGCAGGGCGGCGACGACGGTGGCGCAGGACAGCTCGATCAGGATCTTCATCCGTTCCCACACCAGCCGCATCGCGCTGGCGGCTTCGGCGTCGCTGACCGTCAGTATGCGGGTGCCGTAGTGGCGCAGGATCTGGAAGTTCTGGGTGCCAAGGTTGGCACGCAGGCCGTCGCAGCGCGTATCCGGGCGCTGTAGCGGGCGCAGCTCGCCGGCGAGCAGGGACTGGTAGGCGTCATCGGCGCCTTCGGGCTCGGCGCCCCACAGCTGCGCCGCGGGGCACAGCGCACCCAGCGCGATCGCCGCGCCGGAGAGCAGACCACCGCCGCTGACCGGCGCGATCAGCGCGTCCAGCCGGCCGACCTCGGTAATCAGCTCAATGCTCGCGGTGCCCTGGCCGGCGATCACGCGGGCATTGGCGTAGGGGTGGATCATCGTCGCGCCGGTGTCGGCCTGGACCTGCGCGCAGGTCGCCTCACGCGCGGCCAGGCTCGGTTCGCACAGGATCGCCTGGGCGCCATAGCCGCGCACCGCGGCGAGCTTGGGCTTGACCGTGTCCGACGGCATCACGATGTACGCCGGTATGCCGCGGGTGCGCGCCGCCAGCGCCAGCGCCTGGCCGTGGTTGCCGGAGGAATGGGTCACCACGCCGCGTTGGGCGGTCGCATCATCGAGCGACCAGACCGCGTTGCAGGCGCCGCGGAACTTGAAGGCGCCGACACGCTGGAAGTTCTCCGCCTTGAAGTGCAACTCGGCGCCGACCATCGCATCGAGCGAGCGTGAGCGCAGCACCGGGGTACGGTGGGCATGTGGCGCAATCCGCTCGGCGGCACGCCACAGATCGTCGAGCGATGGACCTGGGGCAATGGTGTGATGAGCGGGCGGCATTCGAATTCTCCGGTCGGGACGGGATGGGGAATCATCGTCGATATCGACGGTGGGACTGCACTT
>DAIMJK010000134.1:4408-9420 GCA_036722245.1 Lysobacterales bacterium | reverse complement strand
CCAGCAGTTCGATGTCCGCCCGCAACAGGCCGTTGCTGGCTATCCATGTTCTGCCGATCTGAAACCGCTGTTCGCCGACTGCCTGGATCCCCAGCAGGCCGTCGGGCTGGGTATTGAAGTCCATGATTCGTGCCAGGGTGCCGGTGGTGGCGGCATTCAGACTGGCGTCAGGTTCCGCGGTCTCGCGTTCACCGGCGAGCAACGCGCAGACCCCGAACGGGCGCCCGCGGCCACTGCATTCGCGCACCAGATCAAGATAGCGTGGCTCGAAGATCCGCAAGCCGAGATAGCCACCGGGATAGAGCACCGTGGACAGCGGAAAAATGGGGGTGTCGGAGATCTGCATGGAGTGATTGTAGAGCCAGCGGAGCAGTTCCAGTGGCCAGTGCTCAAGAGCAGTTCCAGTGGCCAGTTCCAGTAGCCAGTGCTTGAGAGCAGTTCCAGTGGCCAGTTCCAGTAGCCAGTTGAGAGCAAAGGGCTCAGGGCACAGGGCGGGCTCAGGGCCCAGCGGAGCCGCTTCGATGGAACCCCGAGTTGGACTCGGGCGGGCGCTGAAGTTGGCTCTGGCTTCGCGGCAGTCTTGTGAAGCTGCTCAGCTCTTCACTGGAACTGGAACTGGCCACTGGAACTGCCCTCTCACCCACTCATCCAGCTCCACGCATTGCTGCCGAGCACGAAGTAGACCCAGACGATCAGCGCAAAATAGATGACGCTGGCGATCTGCCAAAGAATGCTGACCAGAACCAGCAGGCCGTCGCGTTCGAGCAGCGCGGCGGCAGCGCAGATGATGCCCAGTGCGGGCAGGCTGTTGGTAAAAGGGGCGATGGGGATCGGCAGAAACAGCAACACGGCACCGGAGCAGACCAGCGCTCCAGCCCGCCGGACGCCGCCTGGGCCGTCGGTCCAGCCGGTCAGCCGCACGCGCGTGAAGCGCTTCAGCAGCTTGACCAGGGTGCGGCAAACTGCAAGCAGGCGGCGCCAGCTTTTGGCGCTCAGTTCCACCCGGTGCAAGCGAGCCGGCAGCCACGGCTGGGTCCGGCCGCGCAGCATCTGCCAGCCGAGTACGAACAGCACAGCCGAACTCAAGCCTGCCACGGGGCCGAGCGGGATCGGCTGGAGAAAGGGCAGGCACAGCACCAGCGTGATCAGGCCGAAGCTGGATTGCTCCAGGCGGGCGAGCACCGCGCCGAGTGAGGTTGGCTCGCGCTCTGCCCGCAGGGCGCACTCGCTCAGCAGATGGATCAGGGCGTCGCGATGATGCACGGGATGAACGCCTGTAAGGACAAGGAGCAGGGCCCAGGGCTCAGGGCCCAGAAGCAAGGAGCGCGGTGCCACCCCAGGTACAACGAAGCGGGGGCGAAATCGATGCGTTCAGAACTGCCCTGGCTTGGGTTTCACTCCGTCGGTGCTGCCACTGGTTGCTGCCGCGCTGCTCCCGGTATCGGTCGATTGGTCTTCCGCTGCGGTCGCCGTGAGCGGCTTGCCGAGAACCACCCGGTCAAGGATCAGGTCCAGCTCCGGGTGTTCAGCGAATCGGAAGGGCACGCTGGTCAGATTCATCCCTTCATTGCGCTGAACCGCGAAATGCAGATGCGGCCCGGTCGAGAAGCCGGTGTTGCCGGACAGGCCAAGCTGGTCGCCGGCACGAACCCGGTCGCCGACCTTGACCCGGATCGTCTCCAGCGCCAGGTGGGCGTAGACCGCCATCGTCCCATCCGGATGGACGATACGGACATGGTTGGCACGATCGCCCCACTGCGCCAGATCGGTACCGGCGCCGTAGAAATCGTTCTCGACCAGCATAACTACGCCGTTGCGCGCGGCCAGGATTGGCGTGCCCTCGTCCATCGCGATGTCGATCGCGAAATAGGCGTGGCTGGCGCCGTGGCTGAACTGGCCGCCGAATCCCTGCGAGACGACATGCTGCTCGCCACTGCGGAAGGGCAGCCGGTAGCGGACGCTGTCGTCGTGCTGGGCGTTCGGGTCGCCAAGCATCCAGCGGAAACGGAAATTGAAGCCGGATGAGCGGGTTGGGTCCTCCGGAATGACCCGCAGCATCGGCTGCGTAGTCAATGCGGGTATGACCAGGCGCGCCGGCAACTCGGGTGCCGACAACACGTTCTGGCGCTCGCTGAAGCTGAGTTCGATCTCGATCGGCCCGGCCAGATGATTGACCGCCAGATAGCGCTTGTTCTCCGCCGTTCCGTCTTCGAGCGCCTCTACCCACTGCTTGGGCTCGGCCCGCAACAGACGCGCCTGCACCGGCTGATCGGTTGCCGGAGGCTGGTCGGTGAAATGCAGGATGCCGTGCTCGTCGCGGTAGCTGTAGACGCGCTTGGCCTGCGCCGTCGTGGCGACGACGAGCAGGCCGAGCAGGCAGGCAATGGCGGCGCTCAGGCGCATCGGCTAGAAGGCGTTCAATCCGGTCACCTCGCGGCCGACGACCAGTTCGTGCACGGTCTCGGTGCCTTCATAGGTGATCACGCTTTCCAGGTTCAGCTGATGCCGGATCGGGCAGTACTCGGTCGTGATACCGGCGCCGCCAAGCAGATCGCGCGCGTCGCGGGCAATGTCGATCGCCATCCGGCAGTTGTTCCACTTGGCCAGGCTGACCTGGGTCGGCTGCATCTTGCCGGCGTCCTTCAGCCGCCCAAGCTGCAGCGAAAGCAGTTGCCCCATCGTGATCTGGCGCGCCATTTCGGCGAGCCGGCGCTGCACGGTCTGGGTCGCGGCCAATGGCCGGCCGAACATCATCCGGGTCTTGCTGTACTCCAGCACCTCGCGGAAGCAGGCGATCGCCGCTCCGATCGGGCCCCAGGTAATGCCGTAGCGGGCCTGGGTCAGGCACGACAGCGGGCCCTTCAGGCCGCGCACATTGGGCAGCCGGTTGGCCTCGGGGACGCGGACGTTGTCGAAATACAACTCGCTGGTGACCGAGGCGCGCAGGCTCATCTTGCGATGGATGTCGCGCACCTCGAAGCCGGGCATGTCGCGGTCCAGGATGAAGCCGCAGATGCCTTCGTCGGTATGCGCCCAGACGATCGCGATGTGTGACAGGCCGCCATTGGTGATCCACATCTTGGAGCCGTTGATCAGCCAGTCGTCGCCATCGCGGCGGGCGTGGGTCTTCATCGCCGCCGGATCGGAGCCACCGTGCGATTCGGTCAGGCCGAAGCAACCGATGATCTCGCCCTTCGCCATGCCGGGCAGGTAGCGCTGGCGCTGTTCTTCGGAGCCGAAGGCAAAGATCGGATACATGCACAGACTGGACTGGACCGAGACGAAGCTGCGCAGGCCGGAGTCGCCGCGCTCCATTTCCTGGCAGATCAGGCCATAGGAGACCGCGTTCAGGCCGGCGCAGCCGTACTCGGTCGGCAGGCTCGGACCGAGCAGGCCCAGCTCGGCGATTTCCGGGATCAGTTCGACCGGGAAGCGGCCCTCATCGAAGCACGGGCCGATGATCGGCAGCACCCGCTCGTCGGTGAAGCGCGCCGCACTGTCCTGCACCATGCGCTCTTCGTCGCTGAGCAGGGAGCGGATGTCGTATAGATCGGAAGGATCGAGCGCGCTCTTCGCGCCAGTCTTGGAGCCGTCAGCCATGACGATTACCTGTTTCGATTGGATAACTGGACATTGTAGCTGGGTGGGGGGAAGGTGGTGTCTTTTTTGGAGCAGGGCTGAGGGCCCTGGAACCCTCTGGGCCATTCCGAAGCATCAATTTGCATCGCACCCAAGGACCACGCTCGAATGGCGCCTGCGCATCCCCGGTGCTATCGTTCATCCACTCGATGAAAATGGGGTTGCCGATGAACAGTCGCTTGCCAGGCTACCTTCGGTCCACTGCGATTGTGGTCGCAGCCCTGGGCGGACTCCTGTCCGCATCGCCGGTGCTGGCCGACGCGAGCCCCGCGCAGCCACAGGCGAGCGGCATCACGCCGTATTGCGCGCCCTGGCCGGTTCCGACCCTGCCGCATCCCTTCGTGGCACGTCAGACGCGCACGAGTTGGCGGGACAACGGCGCGGTGCTGCAGATTGATTACTGGCGCCAGCCATGCAGCGCCGACAACGGTCAGCTGGTACTGACTTTCACGCCGGTGCAGGGCGCGCCAGTGATCTGTGGCGGGGCGCCCGGCGAGATCATCCAGAATGGCGAGCGCACGAGCGGCTTCCGCTTTGTACGTGCGGTCGATGGCAGTGCCGGGGATGTGCTCTGTGGACCAATCGTCGCACCAGTTTCGGTGCTGATCCACATCGACGATCCGGACTTCGCTTTCGATGACAACCTGCCCCTGGAAATCTACGAGGAATGGGGCCCGGGACCCGATCCCAGCTGGTTCATCACCGAACTGCCCGCCTACACCGGCGGTCCACACGCATTGCCCACGCTGCCACTGCATGGCGATTTCAGCGGTAGCTACTTCGACCCCAGCCGTCCCGGTGAGGGGGTGCTGCTGGAGGTCGGCCAGATTGGCCAGCGGCGTGTCCTGCAATTGTCGTGGTACACCTATGACGAGGGTCGGCCGCTGTGGATCTTCGGCAATGTGGACTTCGAGCCCGGTGCCCACAGCGCGACCCTGGCACTGAGCACCTTCGCCGGGGCGCGCTTCGGCGCCGAGTTCGATCCGGCCGACGTGGTTGCCACGCCCTGGGGCGAGGCCGTGGTCAGCTTCCGCTCCTGCCAGCACTTGGACTTCGACTGGGTGCGGGCCGACGGCGCGCAGGGCGAATACCGCTACAGCCGACTGGTGCAACGATTGCTCGGTGACGGCTGCCGCTTCCTGTCACCGGTGCCTTGATTCCCCTTGTCGCTGGCACGAATGCGGGGAAGATGCGAAACGCCCAACAGAACCGTAGGAGGCTGCTTGCAGGCGACCGCGGAAGCGTGCTTTGGCCCTGGCTGACTTCCTGACCGAAGAGCAAAGGCACCGCTGCGCGCTGCGGATCGCGAGCAAGCTCCCTCCTACAAATGCATCGCCTGCGGCGATTGGCGCGCGGCTTCGTCACTAGACCGT
>DAIMJK010000134.1:2153-4308 GCA_036722245.1 Lysobacterales bacterium | reverse complement strand
CTCCTACAAATGCATCGCCTGCGGCGATTGGCGCGCGGCTTCGTCACTAGACCGTGTGACCGCCAAGCGCGCCTGGGCGCGAGCTTATCCCGCCTTGCGCGACGCCTGCTTGCGGTCGTTCTCGGTCAGCAGCTTCTTGCGCAGGCGCACCGCCTTGGGGGTGACTTCGACCAGTTCGTCGTCGTCAATGAACTCCAGCGCCTGCTCCAGACTGAGCTTCACCGGTGGGGTCAGACCAAGGTTGTCGTCCTTGCCGGCAGCGCGGAAGTTGGTCAGCTGCTTGGCCTTGAGCGGATTGACGGTGAGGTCGTTGTCCTTGGCGTGGATGCCGACCAGCATGCCTTCGTAAACTTCCTCGTTGGCGCTGATCAGCATGCGGCCGCGTTCCTGCAGGTTGAACAGCGAGTAGGCCGGGGCCACGCCCATGCCGTTGCTGATCATCACCCCGTTCGGGCGCTTGCCGATGTTGCCGGCCAGCTTCGGCCCGTAATGGTCGAAGACGTGGAACATCAGGCCGGTGCCGGCGGTGATGGTGCGGAACTCGGTCTGGAAGCCGATCAGGCCACGCGCCGGAACCACATACTCCAGCCGCACGCGGCCCTTGCCATCGGGCTCGAGATTGCGCAGCTCGGCCTTGCGCTCGCCGAGGCGCTCGATCACGCCGCCCTGGTAGTTTTCGTCCAGGTCCAGCACCAGTTGCTCGTAGGGCTCCATCTGCTCGCCGTCGATCTCCTTCACGATCACTTCCGGCCGTGACACCGCGATCTCATAGCCTTCGCGGCGCATCGTCTCGATCAGGATCGACAGATGCAGCTCGCCGCGGCCGGAGACCTTGAAGGTGTCCGGATCGGCAGTGTCCTCGACCCGCAGGGCGACGTTGTGCAGGGTTTCGCGGATCAGCCGTTCGCGGATCTGGCGGCTGGTCAGGAACTTGCCATCGCGGCCGGCGAAGGGCGAGTCATTGACCTTGAAGAACATGCTGATGGTCGGTTCGTCGACGGTCAGCGCCGGCAGCGCCTCGACCGCGGCCGGATCGCACAGCGTATCGGAGATACCCAGACCTTCTACCCCGGTGATCGCGACGATATCGCCGGCCTCGGCGCTGGCCACTTCGCGACGCTCCAGGCCATGGAAGCCGAGTACCTGCAGGATCCGACCATTGCGGCGCTTGCCGTGGCGGTCGATGACGACGATGTTCATGTTCGGCTTGGCGCGACCGCGCTGGATCCGGCCGATGCCGATGATGCCGACGTAGCTGGAATAATCGAGCGAGGTGATGCGCAGCTGGAACGGTCCTTCGTACTCCACTTCCGGTGCGCGCACCCGCTCGGTGATGATCTGGAACAGCGGATCCATGTTGCCGGAGCGTACTTCCTGATCCAGACCGGCGTAGCCGAGCAGGGCGGAGGTGTAGATGACCGGGAAATCAAGCTGGGTGTCATTGGCGCCGAGCCGGTCGAACAGATCAAAGGTCTGATTGACGACCCAGTCCGGCCGCGCGCCCGGACGGTCGATCTTGTTGATCACGACGATCGGGTTGAGGCCCTGCTGAAAGGCCTTCTGGGTCACGAAGCGGGTCTGCGGCATCGGTCCGTCGACGGCGTCGACCAGCAGCAACACCGAATCGACCATGCTCAGCACGCGCTCGACCTCACCGCCGAAATCGGCATGCCCCGGGGTGTCGACGATGTTGATGCGCCAGTCCTGCCAGCTGATGGCGGTGTTCTTGGACAGGATCGTGATGCCGCGCTCGCGCTCCAGGTCGTTCGAATCCATGACCCGATCCGGCAGCTTCTCGCGCTCCGAAAGCGTGCCGGACTGCTTCAGCAGCTGGTCGACGAGGGTCGTCTTGCCATGGTCGACGTGGGCAATGATGGCGATGTTGCGCAGCTTGTTGGTCATGATCGATGCACGAAAGGAGTTCACGGGCTCACGCCGGGCAGCCACTCGTCAGAAAACGAGCGGCTCAGCGCAGAGAGGAGAAGCAGCCGCACAGTATAGCTTGAAGTGTGACGATAGTACGGGTGCGGTGGAGCTTGTGCTCTTGTGGCGCGGCAGGGGTAGGAGTCAAGATGCCGCGATGCGAAGCCGGGAGTCGGGGTCGGAATCGGGATCGAGACCGATCCCGACCCCGAGGTGAGCTCTCCGCTCCGTT
>DAIMJK010000134.1:0-2143 GCA_036722245.1 Lysobacterales bacterium | reverse complement strand
CCGTTGGGAGACGCGGCGGCCGGCGCGAAAAGGACTGGCGCGAAGATCGAGGCACTACGCGCGCCGGAACCGCGCTACTTCCAATCGGGTCCTTTACGCTTTCGTGCGCACGGCAAAGCCTGTGCAATGGGGACGCGGCCGCCGGCGCGAAAGAGGACGGTGCGAAGACCACGGCACTCCGCGCGCCGGGACCGCGCTACTGCGGAGTGCGGGCTCTACGCTCCTCACTGGCTACTGGAACTGGCCACTGGAACTGCTCTACGTCACCGATACCCCGCCGCCTGCAACGAGAACAGCCGGGCGTACTGGCCATCGGCGGCCATCAGGCTCTGGTGGTTGCCACGCTCGATGACCCGGCCGCGGTCGATGACCAGGATCTGGTCGGCCATGCGGACGGTGGAGAAGCGGTGTGAGATCAGGATTGCAATGCGGCCCGTGGTCATCTGCCGGAAGTGCTCGAAGATGCTGGCCTCGGCAGCGGCGTCCATCGCGGCGGTGGGTTCATCGAGGACCAGGATATCGGCGTCCTGGCGCATGAAGGCGCGGGCCAGCGCGATCTTCTGCCACTGACCGCCGGACAGTTCCCGGCCGTTGGCGAACCATTTGCCGAGCTGGCTCTGGTAGCCCTCCGGCAGGCTGTCGATGAAGGGTGCGGCAAGGCCGCGTTCGGCCGCCACGCGCCAGCGGTCGGTGTCGTCGAACGCACTCACGTCGCCGACGCCGATATTCTCGCCGACACTGAGCTGATAGCGCGCGTAGTCCTGAAAGATCACGCCGATGCGCCGGCGCAGGGTGCTGGCATCCCACTCGGCCAGGTCCAGGCCATCGAGCAGGATACGGCCGGCGGTAGGTTGGTACAGTCGGGTCAGCAGCTTGATCAGCGTGGTCTTGCCGGAGCCGTTTTCGCCCACCAGGGCCAGTGACTGGCCTGGCTGCAGGTGCAGGTCGATGGCGTGCAGCGCGTCCACCTCGGTGTCCGGGTAGCGAAAGCTGACCTGCTCGAAGCGGATGCCATCGCCGGGGCTCGTTCCGCGGGTCGCGCCGCCGGCCTGGTCCTGATCGGCGCTGGGCGTATCGAGGTATTCATACAACGTCGAAAGGTAAAGATTGTCCTCGTACATCCCGCCGATTGCCGCCAGGCTCGCCGACACTGCCGCCTGGCCCTGCCGGAACAGCATCAGGTACATCGTCATCTGCCCCAGCGTGATCCGGCCTTGCACCGTGCTCCAGGCGATCCAGGTATAGGCGCCATACAAGGTGGCGGTAGCCAGCAGGCCAAGCAGGAAGCCCCAGCCGTCGCGGCGCAGCGCCAGCGCACGGTCTTCCCGGAACAATCGCCGGTAGATCTCGCGGTAGCGATCGAGCAGCAATGGCCCGAGGCCATAGAGCTTGACCTCCTTGGCGTGGTCTTCGCGCGCCAGCACCGTCTCCAGATACATCTGCTTGCGTGTATCCGGCGAGCGCCAGCGGAACAACCGGAAGGCATCGCCGGAAAACTTTGCCTCGACGACGAAGGCGGGCAGCCCGGCCAGGATCAGGACCAGCACGGCCAGCGGCGAAAACTGCACCAGCAGGCCGCCGAAGCTGAGCAGCGCAATCGCGTTCTGAGCCAGACCGAAGCTGCGCATGACCAGCGACAACGGCCGGGTCGAGGCCTCGCGGCGGGCGCGGGTGAGCTTGTCGTAGAACTCCGAATCCTCGAACTGGGCCAGATCGAGGCTCAGCGCCTTCTGCAGGATCAGGTCGTTGATGCGATGGCCCAGTTGCGCCCGCAGCAGCGACTGGCACAAACCCAGTCCGCGTTGCGCGCCTGCCATCGCAGCGACCAGGATCCCCTCGAACACGACCCAGCCCAGCACCGGCTGGAAGTCGCGCTCGCCGCTGCCGGCCTGGCTGGCGGCCACTACTGCGTCAACCAGATGGGCACCGACATAGGCGATCGCCGCCGGCAGCAGGCCTGCGAACAAGGTCAGTGCCGCCAGCGTGAGGGTCAGCGGGCGGCTGGTCTGCCATACCAGTCCCAACGCTCGCCGGGCCTGTTGCACGACCGCCCGCGGCCCGCCCGAGCCAGCCATCGGCGCCGAACGGGGAGGTTTTTCGGCGTATGATTCAGGCACAGGATGAATGAAGTTTGTCAGGGGGA
>DAIMJK010000133.1:0-9426 GCA_036722245.1 Lysobacterales bacterium | reverse complement strand
GCCGACCGCGTGCTGGTGGCGCACAACGACTTTCAGCAGCCGGTGTCGAACTTCGAGGAATTCGCGGCGGCCGGCGGCCTGCACTGCGATCCGGCCCACGGCCAGTTGCTGCAGGACTGCGACGGCCCGCCTGGCAACTCCGAGTGGGGCGAGTACAGCTACATTGTCGGCAACCGTCTCGACGGCACGCTGCGGCTGGGCTACGAGGCCGTTCGGGACGGGCAGACGGTGTACCAGTCGCAGCGCAATGTGGTGATTGAGGGCAACGTGTTCAGCCGCGCCGCACCCAACCAGGCACCAACCCCGACTCTGCGTCATTTCCCGTTCACCCGCAGCATCCGCATCCGCAACAATCTGTTCCTCGGCCCCGGCGGCGAGAGCTCCTTCACCGCCGAGCAGGCCGGCGATATCGAGTTTGCCCACAATACCGGCCTGTCGCCGATCAATGGCAACATGCTTAGCGGCTTCCACGGGCCGGTCGCACAACCCGGAACCTTCCGCTTCTTCAACAACCTGTGGGCACTGCCGGCCTTCCATCCGGACGAGTTCCAGGGCTTTCCCTTCGTACTGTCCTCGCCGCACACCGACATGAGCGGCTTCGAGTTCTCCGGCAACATCTGGCCAGCACGGGTGTTCGGCAGCAGCGGCGAGATGTTTTTTGGACTGGCGATCGATGCAACCGACTGGATCGACCTGCCGAACGTGAACGGCGATCAGTTCGCGGTGCTCGGTCTGGATCACTTCAACGCCGACTTCCTGCCCGCGTCATCCAGTCCGGCCCGCGGCGTCGGCGCTCCGGTAGCTGGCGTACTGGTCGATTTTCACGGTCGACCCAGACCGCTGGCCGGCCCACAGATCGGCGGCGCCGTTGTCGATCCGGACGGTGTGCTGTTTGCCGATGGCTTCGAGTTGCCTGTGCGGTGAGGCCGCGAAACCGGCCTGTCGTCGGGGATCGCTCAATTTCCGGAGGCGGCGATCTGTCAACCTGCCGAGGACTGGTAGACGATTGACTGATGAGTCTGCATTTTCGCAAGCTCGGCAGCGCCGCACGGAAGGGAGCCAGGCCCACATGACACCAAAGCAACTGGTCCAGAACTGGGTCGAGCGCTTCAACGCCGCCGACATCGCCGGTCTGGCTACGCTCTACGCCGAGGACGCGATCAATCATCAGGTGGTGACCGAGCCGCTGGTGGGCAAAAATGCGATCCGGCGCATGTTCGAGATCGAGTTCGGTCGCGCCAGCATGACCTGCCTGATCGAGAACTTGTTCGAGGACGGCGACTGGGCGATCCTGGAATGGCGCGATCCGCTGGGCTTGCGTGGTTGTGGCTTCTTTCAGATCCGCGACGGGCTGATCGTGTTTCAGCGCGGTTATTTCGATCAGCTCAGCTTCTTTCGTCAGCAGGGGATCGCGGTACCGGAGGAATACCTGGCGTGATTCGACCCTGTGCAGGAGCCAGCACTGGGCGCTGTCCTGTGCCCTGGCCATCCTTGGCATACTCTGGCCCATGAAGCCGTTCTTCCAGCGCTGGTATCGGGTCCTGCAGCGGGCGGCGACGTTGTGGCTGGAGGCGCAGGCCTTCGTCTATGCCGCCGCGTTGGCATTCTTCACCGTGTTCTCGATTGCGCCAGTGGTCGTGGTGGCGGTCGCGGTGGTCGGTCTGGTGCTGGGCGAGGACGCTGCGTCGGGCCGCATCATGGCCGAACTGGAGCAAGCAATCGGCGCCGAAGCGGCCGAGTTTGTCCAGGTGGCGGTGCACAACGTGCAGCTTGATCCAAGCGGCGTGTGGGCCACCGCGCTGGGTATCGGTCTGATCATGCTCGGTGCAACCACCGTCTTCGGCCAGATGCAGAACGCGCTGAACGCAATCTGGGCGGTGACCGCCAAACCGTCGCGCAGCAGCATGCTGCGGCTGCTGCTGACCCGGTTGCTGTCACTGACGGTGCTGCTGGCGATCGGCTTCGTGCTGCTGGTTTCGCTGCTGCTCAGCGTTGCGGTGCGAGCGGTTGTGGCATTCGCTCAGGACTGGCTGCCAGTGAGCGAGGCACTGCTGATCTGGGCCGACCTGAGTCTGTCCCTGCTGGTCGTGACCGGCCTGTTCGCGATGATCTTCCGGATCCTGCCGGATGTGGTCCTGAGTTTTCGCGATGTGCTGCTCGGCGCCTTCATCACCGCCGTACTGTTCACGCTGGGGCGCACTGTGATTGCGCTGTATCTGGCCCATTCGGCGACTGCTTCGGCCTACGGCGCGGCCGGCTCGCTGGTGCTGCTGCTGATGTGGGTCAACTACTCGTCGCTGATTCTGCTGTTCGGCGCCGCCTTCACCCGCGCCGACCTGGAGCGACGCGGGCAGCCGATCGTGCCGCGGTCGATGGCGGTGCGGGTGGAGCACGCGGTGATCGAAGAGAGCTGACAGCGCTTGAAATGCCTATCCGCGCTCGCGCGATTCACGCAAGGCAGTCAGGATTTCGGCGCGCGACAATTGGGCATCGACGCCTGGAACATCCAATGGGGAACGAGCTCCCGTGTTTGGCTGCATCATGGAGACCCGTCCATCGCGCGCGTGATTGCCAAGCACAATACTCCAAAGGGACGCCACCGCGACAGCAGCTCATGCCCGCAAAATCCTACGATCAAGCCTACTTCGACCGCTGGTACCGCGACCCGGCCGAGCGGGTGATCTCGCCCGGCGAGTTGGCGCGCAAGGTACAGCTGACCCTGGCCGTGGCCGAGTTCCATCTGGGCCGATCTGTACGCACGGTGCTCGATGTGGGTTGCGGCGAAGGGGCCTGGCGCGCGCCGCTGCTGCGACTGCGACCGAAGCTCGACTACCTTGGCCTGGAGGCAAGCGAATATGCCGTCGCGCGCTTCGGTCGAGACCGCAACATCCGTCCGCTGCGTTTCGGCCAGCTCGCGCAGCAGCGCTTCGATCAGAGCTTCGACCTGCTGATCTGCGCCGACGTTCTCCACTATCTCCCGACCGCCGAACTCAACCGCGGCCTGAGCGGTTTTGCCGATCTGTGCCATGGCGTGGCCTATCTGGAAGTGATGACCGCCAGCGACGATTTCGTCGGCGACCACGAAGGCTATCTCGCCCGTTCGGCGAATTGGTATCGCAAGAGCTTCGCCCGCGCCGGCCTCATCGCTTGCGGCAATCATTGCTATCTGTCGGAAGCTTTGCGGCGGGATGCGATGGCTTTGGAGGTCTGCCAATAGTAGGGCAGTTCCCGTACTTTGACGGCGATTGCGGCGAATCCTGGGACCAGGCTCCTACAGTTCCTTGGGGGCTTTGCCGCTGGGCCCTGTGCCCTTGCTGTGCGCTTGCACCTGACTGGAACTGGCTACTGGAACTGCTCTTCCCACCCCGCTCTTTCACCCCCGCAACGCCGTCAGCGGGCTGATGCGAGCGGCTCTGCGGGCTGGTAGCCAACAGGCCACGACGCTGACCGTGGTCAGGACCGCCGTGATCGCCAGATAGACGAGCGGATCGCTGGCGCCGATACCGAACAGCAGGCTGGCCATGAGTCGCGTCAGGACCAGGGCCGCGACCAGCCCGATCGCAATGCCCAGCGCGCTGAGCAACAGCCCCTGCCGCACCACCATTGTCTGCACCGACGCGGCCGCCGCGCCGAGTGCCATGCGTACGCCGATCTCGCTCTGGCGCTGGCTGACCGAGTAGCTCATGACCCCGTAGACCCCAACACTGGCCAGCAGCAGGGCCAGCCCGGCGAAGATCGCCAGCAGCGCCATCAGCAATCGACGATCGGCGGTCGTTTGCTCGACTTGCGCTGCCAGCGTGGTGACATTGGTCAGCGGGATCGTGGGATCGACCGCCTTGAGCGCCTCGCGCACGCTGCCGGCGAGCAATGCGGGATCACCCTGGCCGCGCAGCAGGATGTTGGTGAAGCCTTCGGGGCGTTGCAGGACCGAGTAGAACATCTCGGCGGTCGGCGGTGCGGTCAGGTCCTGGGTGAGGGTGTCCGCAACCACGCCAATGACCTCCTGCTCCAGCTGCAGCATCCCGCTGAGAATCCGCTGTCCGATCGGATCGATGTCCGGGAACGCCTGATTGGCCATGGTCTGATTGATGATGACCACCGGCGGGCTGCCAGGCGTATCGCGCTCATTGAAATCGCGCCCGGCCAGGATCGGCATCTCGAGCAGCTCGAAGGCGTTCGGGCTGACCACGTGACGCAGGGCCAGCGGCTGCTCGCGGGGACTGGGGATCGGCTGGCCGATGACCGCAAAGGGCGACGGACCGGCGAAACCACTCAAAGGTGGGCTGTCGTGCAGCGCGGCCGATTGCACGCCGGGGATTGCCTGCATCTCCTCCAGCACCCGGCCATAGAAGTTGGCCAGCGGTTCGCTCATGATTTCGTACTTGCTCGGCTGCACCTGGATCAGGCCGGTAAAGACACCGTCAGGATTGAAGCCGGGCGAGACGCCCTGGACCCGGATGAAGCTGCCGATCAGCAGCGTTGCGGCAATCAGCAAAACGAACGAGACCGCCACTTCGGCCACCATCAAGCTGCTGCGAACCCGACCATCGCGTGGTCCGGCGGTGCTGCCGCGGTTGGCATCCTTCAGCGCGTCGGTCAAGCTGGGCTGCATCAATTGCAGGCTCGGGATCAGACCCAGCACCAGCCCGGTCAGCAGCGAAACCAGCAAGGTGAATACGACGACCAGCGGGTCAAGCGACACCTCCGCTGCGCGCGGGATGATGTCGACGCCAAGCCGCACCACCAGTTCCACCGCCAGGCTTCCCAGCAGCAGACCCACCGCGCCGCCCAGCAGCGCAAGCACGATGTTTTCGGTGACCAGATCGCGCATCACATGGCGGCGGGTGGCGCCGAGCGCAAACCGGATCGCGATCTGCTTGCGTCGTCCGGCGTAGCGGGTCAGGACCAGATTGGCCACGTTGGCGCAGGCGATCAGCAACACGCAGCCGACCGCGCCGAACAGCAACAGGAAGATCTGCCGCTGGTCACCGATCAGTGCATCAAGCAGGTATTCGACATCGGCGCTGGCCGGCGCATCGGCGTTGTCCGGATAGGACCGGCCGTAGCCATCGGCGATCGTGGCCAGTTGACTGCGCGCCGCCTCGATCGAGACTCCCGGCGCCAGGCGCGCCAGCACATTGAAGCAATAGCAACCGCCGTCGATCTGCGCCGGCACCAGATAGGGCACCGCCTCCGGTCGCGCCGTCCATACCTGCACCTGCTGCAGCGGAAATGCCGAAAGGCCTTGCGGCATGACGCCGATGACCGTGTGCGGCTGATCGTCGAGTTGCAGCACCTGGCCCATGGCATCGGGCCGCCCGCCGAAATGGCGCTGCCAGAGTGCGTGACTGAGCACGACCACCGGCTCGGCACCGGGTCGATCATCTTCGGGCAGGAAGCCGCGTCCAAGCGTCGGGGCCACGCCGAGCAGCGGGAAGTAGTCGTGTGTGACCTGCAGGCCGATCAGCTGTTCCGGGTTGTCGCCGCCGGTCAGGACGAATGCGATCGGTGCCGATGCGGCGATCTGCTCAAAGACATCCTGACGTTCGCGTACCGCCTGCAAGCGTGGCCAGGAGAAGCCAACGCCATCAAGATTGCGCTCAGGGATCGACGAGCTGATCTGGACCAGGCGCTCGGCTTCGGCATAGGGCAGGGGCTTCAGAAAGATGGCCTGCACCAGGCTGAAGATCGCGCTGTTGGCACCAATGCCAAGCGCCAGCGCCAATACCGCGACCACGCTGAAGGCCGGGGTCTGCAGCAATGAACGTATCGCCAGACGGACGCTATGCATCGCGGGCTCCATAGAAACGTGCGGAAAAGTGGTCTGGATCACCCAACCACCGGCTCGCGAGGCATGAAGCAAAGCTCATGCCATGAGTCAGGTCCTTGCCAGTACAGGGATTTCGGATAGACGCCCGCCGCGCGGCCGTTCGCTTTCGCGCGCAGGTGTCCGTTTTTTCGCCGCCAGCCCGTCGATGCGGTTCGCGGAGCTCACCGACATCCTACGTTGCGCCGCAGCTCTTCTGGGCCCTGTGCCCTGGGCCCTGGGCCCTGCTCTTCTGACCCCTCAGCCCTCAGCCCTCAGCCCTGCTCCAAGTCATTGCCAATCCCCCCCGCTCTCTGGCAGCCTTTCACCCCGATTTCACCGGTGAATCTTCAATCGCAAGTCCGGTGCAGCAATGGATTGCAGGACGGGTATCGAATGGACGCGCATTTGTCGCAGTTGGGTCTGGCATGACCGCGACGACCGATTCGGTCCGCGCGCTGGCGCCGGATGATTCCAGCTTCAAGGCGGCTCGCGGGTTGTGCGCGCTGCGTCAGTGGCCGCTGCTGGGGCGCAATGACGACGCGGTCTGGGGTGAGTGCCAGGGCAGCGGCAGCAAGCCCTACCAGACTCAGGTCGACCTGCGCGCAGATGCGCCCAGCTTTCGCTGCTCCTGTCCCTCGCGCAAGTTCCCGTGCAAGCACGGCCTGGCTCTGCTCCTGCTCAGGGTCGAGCAGACGGCTGCCTTCCAAAGCAACGAACCGCCGACGTGGGTGTCCGAGTGGCTCAATGCACGGGCCGAGCGGAGCGAGAAGAAGGCTGCCAAGGCAGCCGAACCCGCCAGCGCGCCGGATCCACAGGCGCGCGCCAGGCGCGAGGCCAGGCGTCATCAGCGCATCGCCCAGGCGGCGGCGGATCTGCAGCGCTGGCTGAGCGATCTGCTCGATCGTGGGCTCGGTAGTCTGAATGCCGGCCACCGCGCTGAGGTCGAGGGGATGGCGGCGCGGATGGTCGATGCGCAGGCGCCCGGACTGGCCGCGCGGCTGCGCGAACTGGCGCTGGAGGTCGGCAGCGGCGAGCAATGGATCGCCCGCGCGCTGGCGCAGATGGGGCTGCTGCAGCTGGCCTGCGAGGGCATCGCCCGACGCGAGACGCTGTCACCCGGGCTGCGCGCCGAGATCGACGCGGTCGCTGGCTGGAACGTCGACAAGGCGGAACTGCTCGCCAGCACGCCGCCAGCGGATGATCATTGGACCGTGATCGGCCAGCGGGTCAGCGAGCTGGACAAGAAGCTCAGCGAGCGGCGGGTCTGGATGTTCGGCGCCAATACTGGCCGCTTCGCCTGTCTGCTCGATTATCGCTACGCCGCGGCGGCCTTCGAGCGGCACTACGTCGTCGGCAGCTGCTTCGACGGCGCACTGCACTTCCACCCTGGTTTCGCCGGCCTGCGCGCGAGCCAGGGCGAGATCCGGGCGGTCATCCCGCCGCAATGGCCGCAGCTGACCCTGGCCGAACTGCTCGATGGTGTGGCCGATCGGGCGGCCCGTTCACCGTGGCTGTGGTGGCAACCGTTCTGGCTGAAGCAGGCACAGTTGCAGCGGCGGGAATCCGGCTGGCGGGTCCACGCTGACGGCTGCGTCTGGCCTTTGCAGATCAGCGACCCGCATGGTTTTGAAATGCTCGCCAGCAGTGGTGGGCGGCCGATCGATGTCTTCGCCGAAACGCGGGGCGAGGATCTGGTGCCTTTGGCGGCAGTGACCAACGATGGGCTTTGGCAATGGGCGAGCTTGGGATGAGTGCCTACCTGATCAGGAATGGCGGCGGACTGTGGATGGTCGGCGCAGTCCGTGACGACGCGGCCGCCGGCGCGACATGGCCCGGGGCAAAGATCGCGGCCCTTCGCGCGCCGGGACCGCGCTACCTTGCACTGCGGCGCTTGCATGCGGTGCCTGGAGCATTGCGCTGCGGGAACGGAGCGCGGTGGCGCGCCATGCGGGGGCCATGCTCATGCCGTTAAGCAGCATTGAAGCCAATCTGTTGCGCGCCGCCACCATCGGCACCGCGCGCGCGCCGGCGCCGGCGGTTGAAGGCGATGATCTGGTGAGCGCCTTGCTTGCGCAGATCCAGACCGGGTCGGATTCTGCGGCCCTGGCGGTGCTGCGAATGGCCGCGACGGCTGCAACGGTGCGGCTGGCGGCTCAGCTGCCGCAACGCGCCGACGCAGCGGACGTCGATCCGGCGCCGAATGAAAGTCTGCCCCTGCTCAATCCGGGTCTGGCACGCGAGCTGATCGAAAGTCTCAACGACGCGCCGCCGCGGCTGCAGATCGAACTGCTGCAACAGGTGGCGGCGGCCGGGCGGCGCTTGCAGCCAACGTTGCTGCCGGCCCTGCTCGACGCGGGGCGCCGTCAGACCGTACTGCGCGACGCGATCCGGACGGTTTGCGGCGCGCGTGGGCGCTGGCTGGCGCAGTTCAACGACGACTGGCGCTTTGCTGTCGGCGTCGGAGAAACCGTCGACCGCGAGGCGCGCTGGCTGCATGGTTCTCTGGAGGAGCGGTTGGACACGCTGATCCAGTGGCGCGAGGCGGATCCCGACGCGGCGCGCGACAAGCTGGTCGGCGTGTTCGCCTCGCTGCCAGCGAAGGAGCGTGCTGCGCTGCTGGCTGCGCTGGCGGTGCGACCACAGACGGCCGATCAGCCCTTTCTGCAGCAGACGCTGGCCGATCGCAGTCGCGAGGTGGTCGATCGCGCGCTGGCGTTGCTGCTGCGCTATCCGGACAGTGAGCATGCTTGTCGCGCCAGTGAGCGACTGGCGCGCTTCATCGGCGCCGACGGTTCGATCGAGGCGCCGGAGGAGGCCGATACGGACGCCAGCTGGAAGGCCGACGGCATCGAGCTGAAGCGGCCGAAAAACGACTCCCTGGGCGAGCGCGCCTGGTGGCTGTACCAGCTCGCGCGGCAGGTGCGGCCGGACTGGTGGACGGAGCGCTGGCAGTGTGATCCGGCCGCAGTGCTCAAGCGCTGCAAGAAGAGTGACTGGAACGAAGCGCTGCTGCGCGGCCTGCACGAAAGCACGCTCGCCAGCGGTGATGAACCCTTCGTCGAGGCACTACTCGGCGTGCTGTCCTCGCATTTGCACCCGCCGCTGCTCGCGTGCCTGCCGCTGTCCGCGCGCGAGCGCTGGTGGCAGGCGCGGCTGCGCAGACCCAAGGAGTTCAGTGCGTTGCTGCAGGAGATCTGCGTCGCCTGTGCGCCCGGCGAGAGCATTGGCAGCACGCTCGCCGACGGACTGGTGGAGACGGCGGTCGAGCACATGGCCGACCCGAAGCTGCGCTATCACTACGAACTGCGCTACCTCCTGCCGGAGCTGGTCAGCCTGCTACCGATGGAAAGCCTGGGCCCGATCGAGCAACCGGAAGTCCTCGGCAACCCCTGGTGGGGCCAGCAGGCCCGAATCATCGACCTGAGGCGGCGCTTCGCCGAGCTCAAGACCAGCCCTGCTCTTCCGGGCCCTGGGCCCTGAGCCCTGGGCCCTCATCGCCAAATGACATTGACCAAACGCCATTCCATCCCGAACGCACGCCACCCAGGACTCCCCATGACCCCGAACGTCATCCGCCAGCACGCCGAGCAGCAATACGCCGAAGAACTGGCCGCGCT
>DAIMJK010000132.1:0-9508 GCA_036722245.1 Lysobacterales bacterium | reverse complement strand
AGTCCTTTGCAACTCCTCAAAGCATCAGCTTACCAACTCGCTCCACTCAATAACGGCCACAAGTCCCTGATACCATTAACGGCTGCGAGATGGAGTCACCCATGGCATTTGTGCAATCCGCGCCGGAACTGAGCAATCCTTTTCAGGCTGATCGCGTGCTGCGCTCCTATTTGCGCCGGGTCCTGCCACCAGCGCGACTGGAGACGCTGGAGACCGAGGCGATGGCGCTCGGCGAGGTCATGCGTCAGTTGTATCCGCGCCAAATTGCCGAAGCAGGACTGCAACCTAGCTTGCAGCATTGGGATGCGTGGGGTAATCGCATCGACCGGATCGAGCTCAGCCCGTTGTGGCGGGAGTTGCCGGAGATCGCCGCCCGCTTCGGTCTGGTCGCGCATGGCTATGATCAGACTCACGAGGCGCAGGCGCGGATTTACCAGTTCACTCTGGTTTATCTGTTCAATCCTGGCAGCGAGTTCTACGGCTGTCCGTTGGCAATGACCGATGGCGCCACGCGGGCCTTGCTGGATTCGGCCAATCGTGCCCTGATTGATCGCGCAGTGCCACACTTTCTGGCGCGCGAGGCGAGCAATTTCTGGACTTGCGGCCAGTGGATGACCGAGACCACCGGCGGTTCGGATGTCAGCCAGAGCGAGACCATCGCCAGCCGCGACGATAGTGGCCAATGGCGGATCTATGGTCGCAAATGGTTCACTTCGGCCACCACCAGTGAGGCAACGCTGCTGCTGGCACGACCGGAAAGCACCGATCTGAACGGTGCCGATGCGCTGGCGTTGTTCTACCTGGAGCCACGCGACGAGCAGGGCAGGCTGTGCCAGATCGAGATCGACCGGCTCAAGGACAAGCTCGGCACCCGCAAGCTGCCGACCGCCGAGTTGCGTCTGTTCGGCACCCCGGCCGAGCCGGTCAACGGCCTGGGGCATGGTGTCCGGGCCATTGCGCCGGTGCTCAACATCACCCGATTGTGGAATGCCTTTACCGCGCTGGGCCTGTATCGGCGCGGCCTGCAACTGCTGGATGACTACGCCCGCCGCCGCATCGTCTTCGGCAAGACCCTGGCCAGCCAGCCCTTGTATCGAGAGACCATGGCCGACCTGCAAGCCGAGTTCGAAGCCGGCTTCCATCTGACCATGCATGTGGCCGAGTTGCTCGGCAAGCAGGAACATGGTCAGCTCGACGATGCCCACCGCGCCCTGTGGCGTTTGCTGACGCCGCTGGCCAAGCTGTGGACCGCCCGCCAGGCGATCGCCGGTCTGAGCGAGATCGTGGAAGGCTTCGGCGGCGCCGGTTACATCGAGAGCACGGGAATCCCTGTGCTGCTGCGGGATGCTCAGGTCCTGTCGATCTGGGAAGGCACGACCAATGTGCTGGCGCTCGATGTGCTGCGCGTGCTGCGCGGCACCGAGGGCGCCTTCAGCGCCTATCAGACTGCGCTGCGTGGCCTGGCAGCGCAGATCAGCGGCGAGGCGCTGACTGAGGTAAGGGGCGCGATCCTCGAAGCCAGCAAGACCCTCAGCGAGGGCATGACCCGGCTGGTCCGGGATCGCCGCGGCAGCGAGGCCTGTGCCCGCGCGCTGGCGCTGGGCCTGGCGCGCAGCATGGGCCTGGCGTTGCTCGCCCGGCATGCCGACTGGAGTCTGCGTGCCGAAGAGGATGGCCGCCCCGCGGCCGCCGCGCGCCGCTTTATCCGGCAGCCACTGGTGCGACTGGCCGAGGGCGCCGATCCGGACGCCGATTTGCTCGCCACATAATTCGCCTGCCTCGCAACTTTCAGGATTGTCATGCACCGACTCTGCATCGTCACCACCGGCGGCACGATCGACAAGATCTACTTCGACGATCTGAGCGAGTTTCAGGTCGGTGAGCCGCAGATCGGCCGAATCCTGCGCGCGATCGGCGTCGGTTTCGAGTTTGATCTGATCGCCCTGCTGCGCAAGGACTCGCTCGAGGTCAACGATGCCGATCGCGCGCTGATCCGCCAGACCGTCGCCGCCCAGCCGCACCGGCACGTGTTGATCACCCACGGCACCGACACGATGGTCGAGACCGCCCGCGCACTGCAGGGTCTGCCGGACAAGGTCATCGTGCTGACCGGCGCGCTCAATCCGGCCCGCTTCGAGGGTTCCGATGCGGTCTTCAACATCGGCTGCGCGGTGGGTGCCGTGCAATGCCTGCCCGACGGCGTCTATCTGGCCATGAACGGACGCATCTGGCATCCCGAACAGGTGCGCAAGAACCGGGCGGACAACCGCTTTGAGGCGTTGAACTAGTCTGCGCTGCGCAGTCGCAGCGCGTTGTCCGCGACCGAGACGGACGACAGGCACATTGCCAGTGCCGCATCCCGCCCGGCTCTTCCGAATCAGTCGCCCGTGTTTGCCGGCAAACTGAGCAGCGCCCGCACCCGGCGCTGCTCGGCATCGCTGAAGTCGGCGTCGAGGAGGCGTTGCAGTCGCTCCTCGCGTTCGGCAGGGTTCAAGCCGGTGTCGGAGTCCCACGCTTGCTGCTGCGCGCGCACCGAAGCAAGTCTGGCTTGCCAGGCTGCGCGTTCAGCGTCGAGTGTGGCCAGTCTTTCGGCCGCTTCGTGACCAAACAGAGCCGTGCGCTCGGCCTGACGCTGCGCCGGAGGTACGTCCAGAGCATCGAACTGACTGGTCTGTTCGCTGGCCAGCAGCGGATCGATGGTTTCGGCCCGCATGGCAAGCTGCTCGGGGCTGAGCTGCGCATCCAGTTGTGCCAGTTGCTGCTGCCGCTCAGCAGCTGACAGCGAGCTGTCGCCCAGCAACTCCCGTCGCGCCAGCACGTGGCGGGTATAGCGCTCTTCGTCACCGAACAGGGCGTCGGCGTCGGCGCCGAACCATTGCCTTCGCAATGCGCTCAGCGCATCCAGGCGCTGCGCCGTGGTGCCATCAGGCAAGCTGCTGTCCGCCGCGCTCAGATAGTCGATCCAGCGATCAAGGAAAGCCATTGCGGCGGCCACCTGAGCAGGCGTGTGGGCGTTGGCGAGGCTCTGCTCGAACAGCGAACGGATTTCGCTCAGCGGCATTTCCCCGAGCAGGCTCAGCCACCACTCGATCTGACGCCGCAACTCGCCGTCGACTATCAGCCGCCCATCGCTGCTGAAGCGCACCGCACCATCCGGCTGCGTCCCCCGCAAGGAGCTTTCCGCCAGCCGGGCAAGGACTGCCGGTGGCAAGTCGGAGGAAGGCTCAGGCATTGTCGGTTCGATTACCGTGGCTGGAGCCGGGGAGGGCAGAGACGGCCGGGCGTCCGCACCGACCGGCTGCTGCGTTGCCTCAAGTGTCACGGCAGCCGTGGTGGACGAAGGCTCGTCGACTTCGAGCGAACGCGTGCTCCAGACCCATCCCAACAGCCCAAGCATCCCCACCGCGATGCCTACGGCGATCCAGCGCGATCTGGTCCTGCCACGCATCCTCAGGGCTCCCGCTCTTGACTGGCTACTGGAACTGGCTACTGGCACTCGCTATTCACACTGGCCACTGGGACTGGCAACTGGAACTTGCTGTTCCCACTGGGCTACTGGAACGCACTCTCGAACTGGCTACAGGAACCCGCTCAAAGACCGAGGTTCTTCAATCGGTTCGCCTGCGCCCGATAGACGGAACCGGGCGACGGCGAGAACAGCCGGCGCAGGCCAAGGATCTGATTGACCTCGTCCAGGTGATTCCACGGATAGTCGTTGCGCAGCACCACACCCAGATGCGAACTGCACTTGCCCACCAGGCCGTCATTCTGCTCGAAACCGAAGAACAGGCTGGAGGCGCCAAGGAAGCCGTCGGACACATCGAAAACATTGGTCAGCACGCTGGTGCCGCCGATGGAGTAGTAGCGAATCCCGTTGACAACCGATGCACCCTGGCCGCAACTGCTGCTCGGGATGCCCTGCGGGTGGGCGGCATTGAAGGCGGCGGATCCGGCGCTGGACAACGACACCAGGGCGCCGAGCGCATCCTGCGGGTCGTCATTGCCGCTCAGGAACTCGATGAAGGCGCTCAGTGCGTTGACCAGACCGGCCACCAGCGTCGCCTGGGTCGAACCCGGCGGTGCCACCGTGGCAATGGCGTCAGCCACCTTGCTGCCGCGATGCGGACTGCCGACTGACGTGATCGATGCCACCAGATCCGGTCGTACCGAGGCGACATAACGAATCGTCGGGCCGCCGTGGCTGTGGCCGATCAGGTTGAAACGGCTATGGCCGTACAGCGCGCGAAGGGTATCCAGATCGTCGATCAGCTGTTCGCCCCGTACTTCAGTGAAGTTCGAGGCCGAGACATTGGCGACGTAGACTCTGGCGCCGCCGCTACGCAGGTCCTGCGGCAGACCGTAGAAGTAATCATAGACGCCGAGCAGGCTGTCAAAGCCCAGCAAACCGTGGACCAGTACGACCGGATGCTTGGTCTTGGTGTAGGTGCTTGCCTGCAGCGATGACGGGAGACTGCAGAGCAACCCCAGGCCCAACAACAACAGCACAGCGCGCAGATGATTCATCACGACCTCCCAGTCAGAAACGTTTGCTGAACCGCAGCACAATACGGCGGCGTATGGCCAACTATACGCATCCGTATGGACGCGTCAAGAGGGAAAGTGACGTACTTCCTGGCGTCCTTGAGCAGCAGAAGGAACTGCTGCGCGCGTAGCGGTGACGCGACGAAACCGAAGCGGTTATAGAAGCGCGCTGCCTCCTCGTCGATGGGGTGGGTCAGCAATGCCCGAATTCCCGCGTGCTCGGCAATCAAAAGTGTGCGTCGGATCGCGTCCTGCAGCATCCCGAAGCCGACGCCACACCCATGGAAACTGGTCGACACAGCGAGTCTGGCCAGGATCACCACTGGCACGGGATACTGGCCCATCCCTTTGCGGAATCGCTCGGGTGTTTCCAGTAGATCGACCTGGCCAACGGTCAGACTGAAGTAACCAACCACCTGGTCTTCATCAGTGACGACGAAGGTCCTGGCCGAGCCACTTCCTTGCGCTTGCATGGCGTGGCGCAGCAGCCAGTCGTTCAAAGCCGGTTTGCCACAGTCGAAGCCTTCCAGCCGGTGGAGAGCCGTTAGCGGCTCAGGACCACCATTCAATCTCACTACGGAGCCCACGGGGCCTTGCGCGAAAACAGATCACGCAAGCCTTCGTTGGGTTGCTCCGGCTGGTCCAACAAATCCATCAGTGCCTGATACTGACCGTCCGAGACCAGGAAAAGCCGCTGGTCCAGCAGTGTCTGCTCGGCGGCCAGGCATGCGCTGTCGAGAATGAAGTCAGTCAAGGATTTATGTGCCACGTCGGCAGCACGGCGCAACACGACTTCCTGTTCGGGCGTTGCGCGCAAGCCCAGCCGGGCGGATCGTGCAGGTGAAGATGCGGTCGCAGACATGTCGGTACCCATTTCCAGTCGTGCCGGTTCGATTGTTGATATGTTAGTACAAATGGCGTACGTATTCGAGGATCATGGTCGGCGGTGGTTGCACAAAGCAGCGAACCACCGAACTTGATACAGAAGTCGTCGGAATGTTGATGTGCTGCTCCCGACTCCCGACTCCCGACTTTGCCCTCACCCCAAACCTCTAGCCCCTCAGCCCTCCCGATGCGGCATCATTCCCCCATGCAGTCCGCGGCCATCGACGAAACCACCGACACCTATAGCTGGCAGCAAGGCGATCGGCACGAGTTGCTGATCGTCTGTGACCACGCCAGCGCGCGCATACCTGAGCAATACGCCGAGTTGGGGCTGAGCGCCGCCAACCGCAGCACCCATATATGCTGGGACATCGGTGCTGGTGACCTGGCTCTGGCGCTGGGTCGGGCACTGGACGCGCCGGTCATCTGTGCTGGTTGGTCGCGCATCCTGATCGACTGCAATCGCGGCTGGGAGGATCCAACCCTGATCCTGCCGATGAGCGATGGTGTCGTCGTGCCCGGCAACCAGGCGCTGGACGAGGCCGAGTGCGAGGCGCGCTGGCAGCGCTACCACCAGCCCTATCACGCCGAGATCGATCGTCATCTACAGCACTGTCTGGAGCGCGGATTGCGCACCTTGATCATCTCCATCCACAGCTTCACGCCGGTCTTCGGCGGTCAGCAGCGGCCGTGGCAAGTGGGGGTGCTGTGGCGACCGCCGGATGTACGCGCCGCCGCCGCGCTTGGCTGGTTGACCGCAACCGGTCTGAGGGTGGGCGACAACGAACCCTATTCCGGTGCCGATCTGCTCGGCCACACGATGGAACGACACGCACTCGAGCGAGGCTTGCCGTACCTGATGTTTGAGGTACGGCAGGACCTGATCGAGTCAGAGACGGGCGTGCAGCGGTATGCCAGGCTGCTCAACGATTGCATCGCAGCAGTCATGCAGACGCGCGATCTGAGTTAGTCGGACAGCCGCATCAGCGTCAGTACCGGCACCTCGCTGACGGCGCCGGCACGCACACTGATGCGGTCAAGCAGGTATTCGGTGCCGTGATCGGTACTTGCGCCGGTGGTCAACCGGCTCAGTACGGCGCGCATCTGCGAATCTTCCGCGCCCAGTCGATGGCCTTTCAAGATGCATTCATTAGGCGCCTGCACGCAAGTGCTCGCAACTCGCCGCAGCTCTGGCCCCTGAGCCCATCGCTGCGGGGCCCTGCAGCCACCAGACCCTCCGAAACATCAATTTGAATCGTACCCGTCAGAAGAAGGAGAAGCGGCGCTGTAGATGTGGGTGAGCTCCGCGAACCGCATCGATAGCAGGGCACGGGCGCTGGAACCCCGAGTTGCACTCGGGCTGCTGGAACTGCTCCAATCAGGCGCGAACCAGCAACAGCACCCCACCGCCGACCAACTCCAGCGTGAAGAAACCGGCCAGCGCGCCTTGCGGCCAGCCGTGGCGGCGCACGGCGATCAGGCGGCCAACCGGTTGGGCGAGGATCAGCAGAGCGACGATATCGCCCAGGCGCGGCTCGTTCACGTGCATGGCGGCATGCACCGCCAGCGCCGCGATCGCGCCCCACAGGCCGACGTAGATTGCGTACAACTCGCTGTAGCCGTTGGGCGGGCGTAACTCGAAGCCCAACTCGGCCGCCACCAGGGCTGGCTGAATCCATGTGCGCACGGCCAGCGCGCCAAAGGCCAGCGCGACCAGGATGAGCAACACTTGCCGCAGCCAGTCCAGTTCGATCATTGCCCTGCCTCCCCGACCGCGTCGCTGACCGCTCGGAACAAGGCCCGCGCGGCCGCCGGTGGACGATCGGCAGCCTGCTCCCGCGCTGCCTGCCGGATCAGCTGACGGATCGTCTGCCGATCGGTCTGCGGGTGGGCGTCGACAAAGGCGGTCAGTGCCTCGTCGCCTTCGGCCAGCAGTCTGTCACGCCAGCGTTCGATGTAGTGCATCTGCGCCACCTGCTGGCGGTGAGTGCTCTCGTCCGGCTCCAGCGCGGCGCGGATCGGAGCCAGGTCCAGACCCCGCATCTTCTTGGCCAGAAACAGGATCTGCCGACGCCGTGCGATATGCGAGGTGATCTTGCGCGCAAGCTTCAGGTCGGCCTCGATCTCTTCGGGCACCGGCACCTTCGCGAGCACACCCGCCTTGGCCTCGACCAGCGCTGCAGCCAGGTCGGCCACAGCCTGTGCTTCGCGCTTTCGCTGGGTTCTGCTTGACGGGTCTGCGTCGCGACCGTCGGGCAATTCGTCGTCGCTTTTGCTGTGCATCGATGCTTCGCCTGCTCGCTGAGGGCCCAAGCTTAGCGAAACCGCAGGCCCGTCGCTTCGATCGTTGCTGATCCGGGACTGTGCAGCGAGGCGGGAATCCGGGTGACTCGCTAGTGCCGATCATGCCGCCAGGGCAGGCGCCCGATCCGGCGAACGACTGAAGGTGGCGATCACGCCGTAGCCGCCAGGACAGCATCGATCAGCGCAGCATCTGCGCGGGGCAATGGCTTCAGCGTCCCCGATACTGCGGCTCGCGCCGTTCCATGAAGGCGCGCATCGCTTCGGCGAAATCTTCCGACTGGGTCAGCAGGCCGTTCATTGTGGCTGCTTCGCGGTTGCCCTCGCTGACGCCGGGGGCGATGCGGGCGGTCATGACGCGCTTGATTGCGGCGACGACCAGTGGGGGATTGGCGGCGATTCGGCCGGCCAAGGCGCGGGCGGCGCTGAGCAATTGCGCCTGGTCGGGCAGGACCTCGTTGACCAGACCGATGCTCAGGGCGCGCTGCGCATCGATCTCGTCGCCGGTCAGCGCCAGCCAGCGCGCCCAGCCTTCGCCGACCAGATGTGGCAGGCGCTGGATGCCGCCCAGATCCGGTACCAGGCCGACCTTCACTTCCCGCAGGGCGAAACGTGCGTCTGCGCTGGCCAGCCGCAGGTCGGCTGCAGCGCAGAGTTCCACCCCGGCGCCGATGCACCAGCCCTGGACCGCAACGATCACCGGCAATCGGCTCGCCGCAAGCGCGTCGAAACCGCGCTGCATCCGGCGCGCCTCGTCGATCACGCCGACCCGACCGGGGGCGCCGTCCTGCAGCAGCGGTCCGACCACCGCGGCCGTCGCCGGCAGGTCCAGCCCGAAGCAGAAATGCTCGCCCGAGCCGTGGATCAGCAGCGTGCGGACCGCCGACTCCGCCGCGGCCGCGGCCACGGCAAGCGGCAACTCGTCCCAGAACACCGGGCCCATCGCGTTGCCGCGACCGCTGCCGAGCAATTCCAGCTCGGCCGCGTAGCTGTCGATGTGCAGGCGCAGAGTCTGGAAGGTGGGTGGCGATGACTCGGTCATGGGCTCAGCTCTCGTTGGCGTAGGCGTCCAGCGGCGGACAGGTGCAGATCAGGTTGCGATCACCATAGGCGTTGTCGACCCGGCCGACTGGTGCCCAGTACTTGTCCAGCGCGGCGGTGGCGGCCGGGAAGGCGCCTTCGCGGCGGCTGTAGGGGCGTTGCCAGTTGTCGTCGGCCAGATCCTCGACCGTGTGCGGGGCGTAGCGCAGCGGGCTGTCTTCGACCTTCATTGTGCCGGCTTCAAGGGCGGCGATTTCCAGGCGGATCGCGATCATCGCGTCGCAGAAGCGGTCCAGCTCGGTCTTGGCTTCGGATTCGGTCGGCTCGATCATCAGCGTACCGGGCACCGGAAAACTCATCGTCGGGGCGTGGAAGCCGAAGTCGATCAGGCGCTTGGCGATGTCGTCGACCGTCACTCCGACACTGTCCTTGTACGGCCGGGGATCGATGATGCATTCATGCGCGACGCGGCCGTTGTGGTTCTGGTACAGCACCGGGAAGTGCTGCTGCAGGCGTCTGGCGATGTAGTTGGCGTTCAGGATCGCCACCTCAGTCGCCCGCTTCAGGCCGTTCGGGCCCATCATCAGGATGTAGGCATGGCTGATCGGCAGGATCGAAGTGGAGCCGAAGGGCGCTGCCGAGACCGGCCCGACCGGTCCGTCGCTGGCCAGTGGATGGCGTGGCAGGAACGGCGCCAGATGCGCCTTGACGCCGATCGGACCCATGCCCGGGCCGCCGC
>DAIMJK010000131.1:0-9519 GCA_036722245.1 Lysobacterales bacterium | reverse complement strand
GTCGACCAGATCCCCGCAACCCTGGTGCCAAGACCGAGGTAACCGGCGTGAAGGGCAAGCCCCTGCCGCCGACGCCAAAACCGGGACAGGGCACTGCCCAAGTTCAATCCTCTACCGCCGCCTCACGGTCAGACAGAACGGCAGTCTGCAGTTGTATCAGCGTTTCCTGATTGACCTCTCTGATTTCAAAGATCGGTTGCTTGAGTAGTGCATTGACCTCGCGGATCGCTGGACCGTTCAACAGTTTGATCGAAAGAGTCTGCGTGTCATCGTCATAGCGAAGCGAGGGGTGCATCGCGACCACCGAGCGAAGGACCTCGGGGGTTGCGCTTAATTCAGACCAGCTTCCGCGCTGCTGGACAGTGCGTTCCTCGTAATCCTCCACGCTGACGAAGTTTTCGGCCAGTGCTTCCGGATCAGTGGCAAAACAGAGCGTTCTGCCAACACCGTAGCCGTACTCGTCCATGTCCCACGAGTCATAGCGCTGATCGCCATTCAACCATCGGACGTAGAATCTCGCGCCAATCTCGAACTCGGTCAGCACGTAGGCCAAAGCATTGGCCTTTTCGAGGAGAGCGAACAGATCTTCCTCGGAAAGGTTGGTGAGGTCGTCCTGATAGATGCAGATCCGACTGCTGTTTCCACCGTGCGCGGTAGCGACCCGTGTGCCGGTACGGGCGAAGATCAATTCATCAAGTTCACGCATCTCTTCGTTGGAAAGTTCAAAGAACGACGGCTCACTGTCAAGCGAACGATGCTTGAAGAACTCAGCCTCCAACGTCCGCCAGGCCTTCAGAGCCTCACCCCGATCGGTAAATATCCCCGCGATCGGGCCGCCGCCCACATGGCTGACATGATAGTACTCATCGTCGTAACCAAATGTCGTTACGCGGAGGATAAAGATTTTATCGGCAACGTCGTTCATCGCGTCTCCGCAAGTGTGATCAAGAGGGATTTCAAGGAAACTGCAACCAATTCACGCGTGTGCGGCGTGGATATCATTGAACCTTGCAGCACTCGGCGGCATGACCACACCGTTCTCCATCCAGAGATCGAAGCGCATGCAAGTGAACATCACGTCTGGCGAGAGGTCAAACTCGACCATTTGCGGGTCGTCTTCGAACACCCGAGGCAAGATTTCGTTTATGAACCAGCTGTTGTGGGTGACGAGGAGTGATTTCAGCATTCCCGTGGCTGCAAGTGGCGACAACAGCAGCCTTGCGCGTGTCTTGCAACGGACATGCCTGGCATGAAACGCATCGATGCGCTGCTCCAGTCCGGGCACATCACCAATGCAACGAACGAAATCAGCCAGCGTCGGGATGAAGCGATTCTTGTAGTCGACCAACAGGTGGTCTTGCTCGCATAGCCTCTTGACGTCGACTTCGCGACCGGAACTGTTCGTGAAAACCTCGCCGAAGATCGGTACCACGATCTCCTTCACCGCCCAGAGGGTGTGCATGAAACGGTGGCGGTTGTCGCTGCAGAGTGCCTTCGTACTGTCGATGAGCCTGTGCACATCGAGGTAATCGTCGACCTCGCCGCCCCAGCGCTTCTGCGAAATTCGCGCGTGCCGAATGATTTCCATGGAATCTCCCTGGCTCGTAGATCTCTGCGGAGGCCGCGACCCTGTCGAATTGGCTCTGCACGCTACTCCACAGTCACACTCTTCGCCAGATTCCGCGGCTGGTCCACATCCGTGCCCTTGAGCACGGCGACGTGGTAAGCAAGCAGTTGCAGCGGTACGGTGAACACGATCGGTGCGCTGAGGAAGCCCAAGGGCGGCAGGCTCAGGACGGTGCAGCCTTCGGCGACGCCGGCGGCCACCGTGCTGTCGGCGAAGACGTACAGCTCGCCGCCGCGGGCGCGGACTTCCTCGATGTTGGACAGCAGTTTCTCCAGCAGTTGGTCGTTCGGCGCCACCGCGATCACCGGCATCGCCTCGTCGACCAGTGCCAGCGGGCCGTGCTTGAGCTCGCCGGCGGGATAGGCTTCGGCGTGGATGTAGGAGATTTCCTTGAGCTTGAGCGCGCCTTCCATCGCGATCGGGAAATGCGTGCCGCGACCGAGGAACAAGGCGTGCTGCTTGTGCACCAGGCGTTCGGCCAGCTGCTCGATCTGGCTATCCAGCGCGAGCGCCTCGCTGATCGCGCTGGGCAGGTGCTCGAGCTGGGCAACCAACTCCGCAAAGCGTTCGTCAGTCAGCCCGCGGGCGCGCGCCAGGGCCAACGTGAGCAGCGCGAGTGCGACCAGCTGGGTGACGAAGGCCTTGGTCGATGCCACGCCGATTTCTGGCCCGGCGCGGGTCATCAGCACCAGATCACTCTCGCGCACCAGTGAGCTTTCCGGCACGTTGCAGATCGCCAGCCGAGCCAGATAACCGCGTTGCTTGGAGTGACGCAGGGCGGCCAGGGTGTCGCTGGTCTCGCCCGACTGCGACACGCTGACGAACAGTGTGCCGGGCAGCTGAGCGGCGTCGCGATAGCGGTATTCGCTGGCGATCTCGGCAAAGCAGGGCAGACCGGTGAGCTGTTCGATCCAGTTGCGCGCGACCAGTGCGGCGTGATGGCTGGAGCCGCAGGCGATGATCCGCACCGCCCGGGTCGATGCCAGCAGTTCGCTGGCGTTGACGCCGAAGATCTCGGTCAGCACGCGGCCCTTGTGCAGCCGACCCTCAAGCGTGTCGGCGACCGCCTGCGATTGCTCGTGAATCTCCTTCAGCATGAAGTGGCGGTAGCCGCCCTTGTCGACCGCGCCCGGATGCAACTGGGTCTGCTTGATCGGCCGCTCTACGACTTGTCCGCTTTGATCGCGGATCACAACGCCCTCTCGACTCAGAGCCACGACATCGCCGTCTTCCAGATACATGAAGCGGCGGGTGCGCTCGAGCAAGGCGTAGATGTCCGAGGCCAGGTAGTTGCCGCTGCCGTCGCCGACGCCAATGACCAGCGGCGAACCCAGCCGGGCGCCGACCACGGTGCCGGGTTCACGCGCGCTGACCACGGCCAGCGCGAATGCCCCTTCGAGCCGCGCCGTGGCGGCCTGCACTGCATCGACCAGGCCAAGGCCCTGACTGTCCTGCAGATGTTCGATCAGATGGGCGACGACCTCGCTGTCGGTTTCACTGGTGAAGTTGAAACCGGCCGCTTTCAACTCGTGGCGCAGCTCGACGTGGTTCTCGATGATGCCGTTGTGAACCACCGCGACCCGCTCGCGCGAGGCATGCGGATGGGCGTTGCGCTCGCTCGGCACGCCGTGGGTGGCCCAGCGCGTATGGGCGATGCCGACCAGCGCGGTGATGGGATGCTCACGCCAACGCTGCTCCAGCTCGGCCACCTTGCCCTGCGCCCGCAACCGACCAAGCGCATCGCCATCGATCACCGCAAGGCCGGCCGAGTCATAGCCGCGATACTCGAGCGCCCGCAGGCCCTGCAGCAGCAGGGGCACCACATCCGCCGTCGCTGCGGCGCCAACGATTCCACACATGAAATGATCCTTTGCTAGCCGCAGCACCAGAGTCGACAAGTTTAGCCGGCGACAGGGATGGGTGTCGGGCGTGGTGGAGGCAAGTGGTGGCGCTGAGGGCTGAGGGTGTATGGCTGACGACGATAGGTCATGTTCCATCGGGCCAGTGTGCGATAGCGCACTTTGGAGTGCGATCGAGAAGACCGCAGTGCTCAGATTGCTCGAGGATTCGGGCACTGCAGCAGGCGCGCCACTCGCTGCGGCGACACTGCTGGGATCACGTCAAGGTACCGGCAGCGCATGACACGTCGCCTCACTTGACTTGGGTGCCCGAGTACAACTCGGGGTTCCGTCTAGCGGAAGAGCATCCAAAGCGGCGCGGAGCGCCGCAGTCCAAAGTTGACCGGCGCAGGTCGCAGCCCCGCGCGAAAATCGTGCACCGGCAGTAGCCGTGGCCGATCTACTTCTCTGGCTCTTGCTCTCCTTGGCTCCTGCTCTCCCTTGCTCTTGCTCTCCTTTGTGTCCTTTGTGTCCTTTGTGTTGAAAAGCTCTTGGCGAACATCCCGCACAAAGCCTACTTCTTCGGCCGCTTCCACCCCTCCAGCGTGCGCTGTTCGCGCGAGCGACAGATGGTCAGGGCGTCGGCCGGGGCGTCCTTGCTGATGGTCGAGCCGGCAGCGATATAGGCGCCGCTGGCGATAGTCACCGGCGCGATCAACTGACTGTCGCTGCCGATGAAGGCGTCGTCGCCGATGCTGGTCCGGTGCTTGTAGGCACCGTCGTAGTTGCAGGTGATCACGCCGGCACTGATATTGACCCGCTCGCCGATCTCGGCATCACCCACGTAGGCCAGATGGCCAGCCTTGGATCCGGCCCCGAAACGCGCATTCTTGAGCTCGACGAAGTTGCCGATCTGGGCGCCGGAGGCGAGCTCCGCGCCAGGCCGCAGCCGTGCGAAGGGGCCGATGCGGCAGGGTCCGGTAGTCCGCACGCCTTCCAGATCGCAGTGCCCGAGGACGACGGTACCGTCGGCCAGTTGACAGTCCTTCAGCCGTACGAAGGGACCGATGCTTACGCCGCTGCCGAGTTCGCATCGCCCCTCGAAGATCACGTCGATGTCCAGGCTCACATCGATACCGCAATGCAGCTCGCCGCGCAGATCCAGCCGCGCCGGGTCGGCCACCCGCACGCCATCCAGACAGAGCTGACGCACGGCACGGCGCTGATAGAGGCGCTCGAGCTGGGCCAGCTGCCAGGGATCGTTGGCACCTTGTGCCTCGTCGGCATCGGCGCAGGGGATCGGCAGCGCGGCCAGGCCTTCGCCGGCGGCCAGCGCAAAGACGTCGGTGAGATAGAGTTCGCCTTGCGCGTTGTCGGGCCTGACCGCCTGCAGCCAGCGCCGCAGCTCACCCGCCCGGGCGGCGACGATGCCGGTGTTGACGGTCTTTATGCGGCGCTGCTCGGCAGTAGTATCGCGTTCTTCGACGATGGCGCGGACGCGCCCTTCGCCATCGCAGACTATGCGGCCGTAACCATGCGGATTCTCGGCATAGAGCGTCAGCACCACCAGCGGAGCGGCCTGCACGCTGATCAGCAGGTCGAGTGTGGCCGGGCGCAGCAGTGGCACATCGCCATAGAGCACCAGCACGCGCGCATCGTCCGGGATCCCTGGCAGCGCCAGTTGCACCGCATGGCCGGTGCCGCGCTGATCGGGTTGATGCACCCAGCGCAGGTCGTCACGGCCGGCGAAGGCGGACCGCACCGCAGCCCCGCCGTGGCCATGGACCACGTGAACAGCCACGGGCGACAAGGCATCGGCGGCTGCCAGCACATGCGCCAGCATTGGCCGACCGGCCAGGGGCAGCAACACCTTGGGCAGCGCCGAGCGCATCCGTTTACCCTCGCCGGCGGCGAGGATGATGACGTGTAGTTCAGTTGGGTTCATGACTGGAAGCTTAGCGGGGAACGGGGCGAGGGCCCAGTGGGCGGAGGACTTGGGCTCAAGGCAAACGGCTGTTGGTTGGGAGTCGGGAGTCGGCAGTCGGGAGTAACAGCAGGGAGAGCAGTCGGGAGTAGGGAGTTGGGAGTCGGGAGTAACAGCAAGTGCGACAGCGACAGCTATTGCGAACTCACTCCACGGTGCGCACTCCCGACTCCCTACTCCCGACTTCAGGACTCACGGTCGAAGCACAACGCCACAAGCCCGCACGCAGACTGGCCTGGCAAACGCCCTTCACCAATCCTCGCCCTCGATCCGTAACGGCTGCGTCGGGTCGCGTTGACCGCCGCCCGGGTCGTAGCGACTGACGCGGCCGCCGCCCGCCCTTTTCGCCTGATACATCGCCAGGTCCGCTGCCTTGAGCAGCTCGGCCGTGTTGCGACCGTGATCGGGGAAGCGTGCCAGACCAATGCTGGCGCCGAGCGGGGTGGGCGGCTGCAACTGGGCACCGAGATCGCGCAGCGCCGGCATGACCTGCTCGACGAAGCGGCGGGCCTTGTTCTCGGCGTCGGCACCGACCAGCCAAAGCAGGAACTCGTCGCCGCCCAGCCGTGCAAGCAGGTCCTCATCGCCCAGGTCCAGACCGCGGGTAATCCCGGTCAGAAGATTGGCCACCTCGCGCAACAGATCGTCACCTGCGGCGTGGCCGTGGGCGTCGTTGATCGGCTTGAACTGGTCCAGATCCAGGAACAACACGACTGCGCCGTCGCCGCGTTCGCGAACGGCTGGCAGACAACGGTCCAGGTGTCGGCGCAGGTGGCGCCGATTGGCCAGTCCGGTCAGCACGTCCTCCTGTGCTTCACGCCGGATCGAGCGTTCTTGCGCACGCAAGGCTTCCGCCATTGCGCTGAAACGCCGGACCAGTTCGCCCAGCTCGTCCCGGCGGGTATTGGCGGGAATACTGGGGTACTCGCCGGCCTCCAACTGGTGGGCGAACTGGGCCAGTTGCTGGATCGGCTGCAGGAGTGAACGGGCGACCAGCCAGGCGCTGAGCACGGCGAGCGCCAGCACCACACTGCCCAGGGCCAGCAGCGCCTTGCCCTGGCGCTCGTGCAGCATGGTCAGTCGCGCGTCCACATCCTGCCGCGCCAACGCGGCGGCCTGCTCGATCGCGGTGAGGTGAAAGGCCATTCGCACCCCGCCGATCGGCCGGTCACCAAAGTGGATCGTGCCAGTGGCGAGCAAGGCCTGCGGCTGCCATTCGAGGGCGACGCCGTCGGCCGGCAGGGTGGCGTTGGCCAGTTGATTGCCGAAGTCGATCAGATCGCGCGACCCGTCATGCAACAGGCGCCGATCCCGGTCATAAACCTCGATCCGCGCGACCTCCGGCTGGCGCAGCACCGGTGCGATCAGCTCGGAGATCGCCAGCAGGTCGACGTAGATCAGCGGGTTGGCCAAGGCCTGCCGCAGATAGTCGATGTTCTGTCCGGCGCGCTGGGCCAGATGATCCTGCGCGCGCTCGGTCAGCAGGGCCGCAGTGCTCTCGGCGATATCCTGTTCAGTACGCAGCTGAGCCTTCCAGAACCAGCCAAAGGCGACCAGGGCGATACACAGCACCACGCCTACCAGCAGACTCAGCCGCGCCGACAGGGAAATCGGCATCATTCGACCTCCTCGCGGACCCGCTGCAACCAGGGACGCAGTGCATACAGCGTGTCCAGATCGCTGGCCGTTGGTGGGTCGAGCCGTTCGACGCCGAAATAGCGCCCCAGCACCTGCAGACCGGCCTCGCTGCGATGCAATTGCAGCAGACAATCGACCAATCCGTCGCGCAGGGCCGGTTCGAGGTCGGCGCGGACCAGTTCCAGTCCGCGCGGCACCACCGGAGACTCGGCAAACACCCGCAGATCGGCCTTGAAGGTCGGCGGGAAGTCGATTGGATTGGCCCAGTCCTGATCACTCACCGCGACCGCGTCGACGATGCGCTTGTGGACCCAGGCGGCGCTGTTGGCCGGGACCCTGGCGAAGGCGTAGCCGACCCCGTCCGGCGGCGGTCGATCAAGTGGCGAGCTGAGGATTTCCAGGCTCAGACCGGCGTCCAGCAGCATGCCGGCGGGGAGATAGTAGGCGGTGGTGGAGCTGGCATTCTGGAAGGCGATGGTGCGGCCGCGCAGGTCGTCGATGGTGGCGATACCACTGGCTTGATGGCTGACCAGCAGCGTGCGGTAGCGATTGCTGCCATTCTTGCTCGTGACGGCCACCGGCAATGCCCCGCCACGGTCGATCAGCTGCAGCGAAACCGCGGCCGTATCGCCAATCCAGTCGACCTTGCCCTGGCGCAGATAGCTGGCCATCTGGGCCGCGTCCCGCGCCATCAGAATGTGTCCTTCGACCACGCCCAGATGGGCCAGTTCGCTGACCATCAAGTCGAGTATCGGTTGCAGATGGCCGGCAAAGGCGGCCGGATTGTCGCTCAACCGACCAAGCACCAGGACGCGTGACGGGTCCTCCGGGGCAGACGACGGCGGCGGCTGTGGACACAGGCGGGACGTCGGCGGGATGGCATCGTTGCTGAGCGCTTCGGCGTGGGCCGAGCCAGATGGCGGCAGGACCAGCAGGGCGACGAGCATCGCCAGCAGCTGAGGAACGCGTCGCCGCGATCCAGTTCGATCTGACAGGGCACATCGAGTCATCGATGCCATACCGCCATTCCCGTTGACAATCCCGCACCCCAGGTACGCGTCGCTGCGTTTCGTTCATGGCCAGACACAGCCGATCAAGCGCGCCGTAGCTGGCAGACACTACCACGCCCAAGCGCCGAGCCATCATCGTGATTGCTGGCCTTCGATGGACGCGGTCGCTTCCGATGCCGATGTGGACTCGTACCCGGACTCCCGCGGGTGCGATTCAAACTGATGTTTCGGAAGGTCTGGTGGTTGCAGGGCCCAGGGCCCAGGGCCCAGCAAGGTCAAGAGCCGAACTGAGGCCAGTCAAGACACGATGGCAGCGCAAGAGTTCCGTACTCGCCTCACGTTGGCTCCGGACTGGGCCCTGGGCCCTGGGCCCTGGGCCCTCAGTCCAATGCGGGATCCTCAGAGCATCAGTTTGACTCGCACCCGACTCCCGCACTTCTTCCAGCGGTGCTTCTTGACTGCACTACAATGCGCAATTGCCTCCAGTTGCCAGAACATGGTCGAAATCTTCAAGCGCTTCACCTTCGAAGCCGCCCACACCCTGCCGCAATTCCCTTCCGTCCACGGCCACAGCTACAGCGTGGAGGTGCGCTGCGTCGGGCCGGCCGCCGATGGCTATGTGATGCCCGAGGATGTCTTCGAATCGATCCTCGCCGAAGCTCGGGCGCAGATCGATCACCGGATGCTGAACGAGGTCATCGAGGTGCCAACCTCGGAGAACATTGCGCGCTGGCTGTGGGCGCAGTTGGCTGAGCGCTTGCCGCTGAGCGAGATTCGCGTATGGCGCGAGTCTGTCGGCTTTGGTGCGATCTATCGGGGCGAATAGCGCACTGGCGCGGCGCGGATTGCGCCCAGGCTTACGGTTGCACTGTGAAGACCTGGTGTCGGATATCGATGCGCCGCTCTTCGTTGGGCACGAAGCGCAAAACCACGACGCAGCAGTAGCGCGGTCCCGGCGCGCGTGAAGCCACGGTCTTCGCCGCGGAAGGGTTCGCGCCGGCGGCCGCGGCGCAACGAGAGCGAAAGGCCAGGGCAAATCCAGAGCAAGAGCTTCGCCAGCAGGCTGGCTCTACATAGGGCCAGAGCAAGGCAATATCCAAAGCGGGAGCCCGCTCTTCCGGGCCCTGTGCCCTGAGCCCTCACCCCTGCTCTTAGTGCTTCAGATTCTTCCGCAGCCGCTCCAGCGCCTGCAGCTGGGCCATTGCCTGGGCCAGCTGGGCCTGCGCTTCGGCCACTTCCAGCGCGTCGGTGCGATTGGCCAGAGCACGCTCGGCTTCCTCGCGGGCCTGCTTGGCGGATGCCTCGTCCAGATCCCTGGCGCGGATGGCGGTGTCGGCCAGGACTGTCACGACCGAGGGCTGCACTTCCAGGATTCCGCCGGAAACGTAGAAGAACTGCTCGCTGTCGTCGGCCAGGATGACC
>DAIMJK010000130.1:0-9671 GCA_036722245.1 Lysobacterales bacterium | reverse complement strand
CAGCACCACCTTCTGGCCGATCAGCGAGCCGACCTGCAGCGCGTCCTGCATCGGCACACCGATGACCAGCGCAATCGGCGCCAGCAGCAGCCCGAGCACACTCTGGATGCTCAGCCCGATCTCCTTGCCGTAGATGCCGTTCATCATGGCGTCGAAAGTGAAGCCGCTGCCGAACCACTCGACGCCGCCCAGCCAGGTGAGCGGCGCGTTTGCCAGCGCGATCAGGGCGATGAAGGCGAGCAGCATTGCGCCCACATTCAGGGCCAGTCGCAGGCCGTCACCCGCGCCAGTGGCGGCCGCGTCGATGACATTGGCGGTAGTGACTTCGACGTGTACCTTGACCGTGCCGAGGGTGGCCGGTTCCTCGACTTCGGGATAGAGGATCTTGGCGATGACCAGCGTCGCCGGTGCCGCCATGATGCTCGCCGACAGCAGGTGCTTGGCATAGTACTGCTGCAATTCCGGATCGGCGCCGCCGAGCATGCCGATGTAGGCCGCCATCACGCCGCCGGCAATGGTCGCCATGCCGCCGATCATCAGCGCGAGCAATTCCGACTTGGTCATGCCGGCGATATACGGCCGCACCACCAGCGGCGCCTCGGTCTGGCCGACGAAGACATTGGCGCACACGCTCAAGGACTCCGCGCCGCTGACCGGCATCAGCCGGGTGATCCCGCGCGCCATCACCTCGACGATCTTCTGCATGATCCCGAGGTGGTAGAGCACCCCCATCAGGGCGGAAAAGAAGATGATCGTCGGCAGCACCTGGAAGGCGAAAATGAAGCCGAATTGATCGATATCGAGCAGGCTGCCAAAGATGAAGCCGGCGCCCTCGCGGGTAAAGCCCAGCACCAGCACGAAGCCGTAACCCAGCGCATCGAACACCGCGCGCCCCTGCGGCACCACCAGCACCAGCAGTGCGAAGGCGAGTTGCAAGCCGACGCCGGTCGCCACCAGCCGCCAGTTGACCTGCCAACGGGCAGCGGAAAACACCCACGCCAGTCCCAGCAATACGGCCAGTCCGAGCACCCCGAACAGCACATTCCCCAGCATTGGCAGCCCCTTGATGATCCCAAGATAGGTTCAGCCCGGCATCCCCGTGCCTGGATCGAACCGGCGCGGCAGGTTACAGCGTGGTTGACCACTCTGCCAGCGTTGCTTTGGTGGCGAAGGACCCCGACTACAGATCACCGATTCCCGTCAGTACCTCAGCTTGACGCGAATCCGCGGCTGGAAACGGCACTTGACCCTCTGAGCCCTGGGCCCTGGGCCCTCGGCTTCATGAGCATCGCCCACCACATCAGTTTGCGTCGCACTCACTATCCAACTCCCAACTCCCGACCCCCAGTGCTAGCATCCGCCGATGGGGCCCAATCCTTCCCGCCTGAGTTCGTACCGGCAAAGCGTGGCGCGACGCCTGTTCTATACCCACTTGTGGGTAGGACTGGTGCTCGCCTTCGGTGTCGCGCTGTATTTCTATCTCGCCGCCGAACGGGCGCTGGATGGCGCCTTTCGTGACCGCTTCCACGACGCGGCCAGCTCCTTCGCGCTGGCCCTGCCGCCAGCACTGGCCGATGACGGACAAGGCGAGGCGGTGCAGCGCTGGCTGGAGGAGGCCCTCAAGCGTAGCGAACTGCTGCAGGGCGGGCGCATCCAGGCACTTGATGAGCTCGGTGAAGCACGCGTACTGGCGAGTGTGGGCAGTGTCCCGGAATTGCAGTCCCCGTTGACTGGCGAGTCGGACCAGCGCGGTCAGGTGCGCACTCTGGCCGAAGCCCGCGGCAGTGCCAGCAGTGCCGCGGTGGTCAGCCTCGGCAACGGGCTGTGGATGATCCTGCAGGGCAGTCAGAGCAGCAAGGCCAATTACCTGGCGGATCTGCGCCTGCACGCGCTGGCCGCCTTCGTCGTCGCGGTGCTGTTGTCGGCGATCATGGCCGCGCTGTTGTCGCGTGACACGCGTCGGGTGCTCAAGCGCTTCGCCCAGCGCTGCCAGGAAATAGCCGAGGGCCGGTTCGAAGGCGAGCGGACCGGCAGCAGCGACAACCCTACCCTGACCGAGTTTGGCGATTTCGCCGAGGCGATCGAGGGCATGGCGGCCCGGCTGGCCCGGCTCGACGCCGAACGCAGTGACGCGCTGGAGGGTGCGCGCGCAGCCACGGCGCGGCTCGAGGCGAACGTCCGCGAGCGCACGGCTGAACTGGATCGGCTCAACAGCGTGCTGCGCAAGGAGATCGAGCAGCGTTGCCAACTCGAAGCGGTGTTGGCCGAAGCCGCCGCCACCGATGCATTGACCCGTCTGCTGAATCGCCGCGGCATGGTCGAACTGCTGGAACAGCTGGCCGCGCGCACGCACCAACAGCGTCGTCATTTCTGCGTCGCGATCGCCGACATCGATCACTTCAAGTCGATCAATGACCGCTACGGACATGCCGTCGGCGATCGTGTCCTGGCCGCCGTCGCCGCCCGTCTGCGGGCCGATCTGAAGGGCGAGGAGACCGCTGCGCGCTGGGGTGGCGAGGAGTTCCTGCTGGTCTGGCCGGAAGTGCCGCTGGCCGCCGCCGAGGAACGCGCCAACGGTCTGCGCCGGGCGCTGGCAACGACCCCGCTGTACGAAGGCGCGCCCAGCGTCACGCTGAGCTTCGGCCTGGTCGAGTATTCCGGCCTGGATCCACTCGACGCCTGCCTGATCCGGGCCGACAAGGCGCTGTACCGTGCCAAGGAGCGGGGACGGGATCGGGTCGAGGTCAATTGAGCGCGCTGTTTGGGTTCCGAGGCGGCCTGGTGCGACGAAGCGGCGATATGGTTTGGAGGGCCCCAGGGCATAGGGCCCAGGGCCCAGGGCCCAGCAGGAACCCCGGACCGCGGCTCTTGACCCTACTGGGCCCCGGGCCCTGAGCCCTGGGCCCTATCTCGTACCTGGATCGAAGTCTCGCTCCGTTCGAATGCCGAAAACTCCAACCATGCGCCCGTTCCGACACCAGTCCGCTCGTGGGACAATCGGCGGCTTGCCCATTTTCGCGAGTGATTCCTCATGTCCGGCCCGAGCTTTCAAGACATCATCCTGCGCCTGCAGCAATACTGGTCGGCGCAGGGTTGCGTGCTGGTGCAGCCGCTCGACACCGAGGTCGGCGCCGGGACCTTTCATCCAGCCACCTTTCTGCGCTGTCTGGGTCCGGAGCCGTGGAACGCGGCCTATGTGCAGCCCTCGCGCCGGCCCACCGATGGTCGCTACGGCGAGAATCCGAACCGGTTGCAGCACTACTACCAGTATCAGGTCGTGCTCAAGCCCTCGCCGGACAACATTGTCGAGTTGTACTTCGATTCGCTGCGCGCGCTCGGGGTCGATCCGTTGACCCACGACCTGCGGCTGGTCGAGGACAACTGGGAATCGCCGACCCTGGGTGCCTGGGGGCTGGGCTGGGAAGTCTGGCTCAACGGCATGGAGGTGACCCAGTTCACCTACTTCCAGCAGGCCGGGGGCCTGGAATGCAAGCCGGTCACAGGTGAGATCACCTATGGGCTGGAACGCCTCGCGATGTATCTGCAGAACGTCGAGAACGTCTACGACCTGATCTGGACGGTCGGCCCGCAGGGTCCGGTGAGCTACGGTGACGTCTTCTTGCAGAACGAGATCGAGCAATCTACCTACAACTTCGAGGAAGCCAATGTCGAGGCGCTGTTCCATTGGTTCGGCGTGTGCGAGGGCGAAGCCCTCAAGCTGGTCGAACGCGGCCTGCCACTCCCGGCCTACGAACAGGTCTGCAAGGCCTCCCACAGCTTCAACCTGCTCGATGCCCGCCGCGCCATCAGCGTCACCGAACGCCAGCGCTACATCCTGCGCGTCCGCACGCTGGCCAAGGCGGTGGCGGAGAGTTACTTCGCGCAGCGCGAGCGGCTGGGTTTCCCTGGCATCAAGGAGCAGAGGGCCCAGGGCTCAGGGCCCAGGGCCCAGCAGAGCTGAGCCTCGGGGCGGCCGTCGTCAATCCCCGGCCATGGCGCCGTCTTCAAGTCAACGCGCGGGCCCCAGCACTACTGGGCCCTGGGCCCTATGCCCTGGGCCCTAGCTCTTGACCCCATCCACCTTGCGCATGATGTACCACTGCTGGGCCAGTGAGAGCACGCCGTTGGTGGTCCAGTACAGCACCAGGCCGGCCGGGAAGAAGGCGAACAGGACGCCGAAGACGATCGGCAGGGACTGCAGCACCTTGCGCTGGATCGGATCCATGCCCGGCATCGGTGACAGGCGCTGGGTGGCGTACATGGCCAGCGCGTTGATCACCGGCAGCACGAAATAAGGATCGCGCACCGACAGGTCCTCGATCCACAGGAACAAGGGTGCCTGGCGCAACTCGACGCTCTCCAGGATCACCCAGTACAGCGCGATGAACACCGGGATCTGAACCAGGATCGGCAGACAGCCACCGAGCGGGTTGATCTTTTCCTTCTTGAACAACTCCATCTGCGCCATCGCCATCTTCTGGCGATCATCGCCGAAGCGCTCCTTCAGCGCCTCCAGTCGCGGCTGCACCTTGCGCATCTTCGCCATCGAGCGGTACTGCGCCTCGGACAGCTTGAAGAACACCAGCTTGACCAGCAGGGTCAGGCCGATGATCGCCAGGCCCCAGTTGTTGGTCAGGTCGTGCAGCAACGACAGGACCCAGAACAGCGGCTTGGAGAAGAAGGTGAAGAAGCCATAGTCGACGGTCAGGTCCAGACCCGGCGCGACCTCCGGCAGCACGTCCTGCAGTTTGGGTCCGACATACAGGCGCAGCGGGAACTCGGCCGTGCCGCCGGCACCGACGCTGACCGCCTGGCCGCGGCCGCGGATCAGATAGCGGGCCTCGACGTTGGGATTGAGAATCGCGGTCTCGTATTGCACCGCCTCCGTCGCTGGTGGAATCCAGGCGGCAACGTAGTAGTGCTGCAGCATGGCCGCCCAGCCGCCAGTGATGACGCGCTTGAAGGGCTCGTCGAGAAAATCGCCGAAGGACAGCTTTTCGAACTTCTCTTCCGGGCTGTAGACCGATGCGCCAGCGAAGCTGTACAGCTCCGGATTGCTGATGAAGCCGCTGGGGCTGGGCAAGGGCAGGCGCTGCATCTGGTAGTACGGCGCCGCGGCCCAGGCCTCGTTGCCCTGGTTGTCGACCACAAAGCGCAGCTGCACCTCAAAGCTGCCGGGCTGCAGGCTGTATATCTTGCGTACCTGCACGGCGCCATCCTGCCAGACGAACACCGCCTCCACCGGTCCATTGCCATTGAGGCGGCTGGCGTTGTCGTCGAAGCGGTAGTCAGCCAGGTGATCGGGCGCGCGGACATCGCCGGCCGGAATCAGTCCGGACTGGGCCAGAAACAGGCGTGGGCCCTCGTCGCGCAGCAGCATGACCGGCGTGGGGTCGTCGAGGGACTGAGGATAGGTCAGCAACTCGGCGCGCAGCACGCCGCCACCCTTCTCGGTCAGGTGCAGCCGCAGCAGATCGCTCTGCAGCACGATCTCGCGGTTGCTGGCCGCAGCGGGTGGCTCTATCGCACCGGGTATCCCGGCCTCCTGCGTCTGCTCGGCGACCGGAATCGCTGCCGTTGCCGGCAAGGGGGCGGGCACCGCGCCATCTTCCACCACGAGCGTGGGCTGGCTTTCCTGCGCGACAAGCGGCTGGGTCCGGGCGTAGTCTTCCTGCCAGGCCTGAAACAGCAGAAAGCCGACCAGCGCCAGAGCGATCAGGAAGAAAGTGCGGGTATCCATCAGTCAGTGGCCTCGTCGTTGGCAGAGCTACGGGCGATACGCTGGATCGCTCGCTCGACCAGCTGCTGAAACTCGTCCCCCAGGCCCTCGCAATCGGCCAGCGTCATCGGGCCGCGCAACAACACGATCAGATCGATCGCCGGCCAGTCATGCTGTAACCGTCGGAAGCGCTCCCGGACCAGCCGCTTGATGCGGTTGCGCAGCACCGCGGTGCGTGCTCGCTTGCGGGCAATCGCCATCCCGAGACGGGCACTGCCCTCGGGTCGCAGCCGAATGCGCAACAGCAAGCGGCGTCCGGCTTGTCGCTCACTGCGACCGAAAACCTCAGTGAACTGGCGAGCCTGGGTCAGCCGGGCGGTGCGTGGAAACGCCTGCGAATGCCGCACGCCTCAAGGATCGTTCAGCCGCTGATCAGGCGATCAGGGGCAAAGACGCTTGCGACCCTTGGCGCGACGGGCATTGATGATCGCACGGCCACTGCGGGTCTTCATGCGCGAACGAAAACCGTGGGTGCGCGCACGCTTCAAATTACTGGGCTGGAAAGTGCGCTTCATGAGATCTCCAACAAGGCGCGGCAAAAAGGAGCGGAATGGTAAGCGGAAGAATGGGCCCGTGTCAAAGTGGAAGGCGCTTGGCTCTGGGGATTTGTCGCCCGGAGAAGGGCCCAGGGCTCAGGGCCCAGGGCCCAGAAGAAGCGGGGCCCCAGGCTCAAGGCGGGCTCAGGGCTCAGGGTGTGCATTGAAGATTCCGGGGCCGCGTTCGGCTCTTGATCTTACTGGGCCCTGTGCCCTGTGCCCTGGGCCCTTGCTCTTCTGGGCCCTGTGCCCTGGGCCCTGGGCCCTTGCTCTTCTGGGCCCTGAGCCCTGGGCCCTTCTGCCACAATCCTCCGCGCCTCGCACGGACCCACGCTGCCCATGCCCGCTCCCGCCCATCAATCGCCGGAACTCGACGCCATCGTCATCGGTGGTGGGGCGGCGGGGTTGATGTGTGCGCTGACGGCCGCTCAGCGCGGGCGGCGGGTGCGGGTGATCGAGCATGCCAATCGCTGCGGCAAGAAGATATTGATGTCCGGTGGCGGGCGCTGCAATTTCACCAATCTGGGGACTACCCCGGACAACTTCCTGTCGGCCAACCCGCACTACTGCAAGTCCGCACTGGCGCGCTACACGCCGGCCGATTTCCTGGCGCTGGTGCGTGCGCACCGGATCGGCTGGCACGAGAAGGAGTTGGGTCAGCTGTTCTGCGATGTCTCCTCCAGGGACATCGTGCAGATGTTGCTGACCGAATGCAGCGATGCCGGCGTGCGCATTGACACCCAGTGTTCGGTGCAATCGGTGCGCAAGCACGATGGCGGCTTCGTGCTCCAGACCAGTCAGGGCCAACTGGCCGCGCCCAATCTGGTGGTCGCCAGCGGCGGTCTTTCGATCCCGCGCATGGGTGCGACCGGCTATGGCTACCAGTTGGCGCAGCAGTTCGGTCACGCGGTGCTGCCGACCCGTGCCGGACTGGTGCCGCTGACCCTCAGTGGCCGCCCACTGGAGGAACTCGAAGGCCTGGCCGGGGTGGCGCTGCCGGTCCGGGTCAGCTGCCAGGCGCAGTCCTTTCAGCACGATATGTTGATTACCCATCGCGGCGTCAGCGGTCCGGCGATCCTGCAGATCTCGTCGTACTGGCAACCAGGCCAGGCGCTTTGGCTGGACTTGCTGCCAGGCGCCAATGCGGTCGAGTTGTTGCTGCAGGCACGTCGCGAGCGGCCTGCAGCCGAATTGCGCACCGTGCTGGCCGAATGGCTGCCGCGGCGCTATGCCCAGCGACTGTGCGAGAGCGCGCTGGAGAGCCGACCACTGAAGCAATACGCCGAGACTGCGCTGCGCACGATCGGCGAGCGCTTGCAGCGCTGGCCGCTGGTGGCCAGCGGCAGCGAAGGCTATCGCACCGCCGAAGTCACCCTTGGCGGAGTCGATACGCGCGGACTGTCGTCGAGCACGATGGCATCGCGCTCGGAGCCCGGGCTGTATTTCATTGGCGAGGTGGTCGATGTCACCGGCTGGCTCGGCGGCTACAACTTCCAGTGGGCGTGGGCCTCTGGTCACGCCGCGGGCATGGCCTTGTGAGCAGGAGCATGGCACCAGCGTTAGCATCAGGCCCATGACGGTTTCCAGATCCATGACTGCTATCGGGCGCGCAAGCAGATGACTCACTGGGTCGTGCTCTATGCGATCGGCGCGGCGCAGGCGATGCTGCTGTCGCTGACCCTGTGGCAGCGCCCGATCAATGTCGCGGCCAATCGCGTGCTGGTGCTGTGGCTGGCGCTGGTCGGGGTGGATCTGGCGATGCGCGCGCTGTACCTGGTTGAGCCCTCGCCCGAGTTGCTCAGGGCCTACCGGCTGGTCGGCTTGCTGCCGTTCCTGTACGGGCCGCTGTTCTATCTGTATGCGCGTGCGCTGGTGCAGGGCGTTGGTCTGCGGCTCGGCGACGCGATTCACGCCATCGGCTTGCTGCTGGGCATGCTCGCCTACGCCGATCTGTTGCTGCTGGACCGGGCCGGCGTGGCGGCGCTGTTCGAGCGGCTGGCGCGAGGCGATTACCCGGCCCGCGCGCCGTATGTCGACGGCGCCATGTTCGTCTACAGCCTGAGCTATCTGGCGGCGGCCTGCCGGGTGCTGTTCCGCTATCGGCGCCAGCTGCTGGCCAGTCGTGCCGACGCCGATCCCGATGCGCTGCGCTGGCTGCTGCTGATGGCCGCCTCGCAGTTGCTGATCTGGGCGATCGCGCTGGCCCAGTGGCTTATTCCGGTGCCCTGGCTGAGCGGCCGGCTGATCTATGCCGCGGTCGCATTGTGGGTGCTGCTGGTGGCCTTTCGCAGCCTGCTGCAAACGCCGGTGCTGGCTCCGGAGGCCGATCTCGACGCCAGGCCGGCGCAGCCCGGGTCGGACCAGGACCGGCGCGAGGACCCGCGCTATGCCGAAGTGGCAGCGCGCCTGCGGGTGCTGATGGAGGAGCAGCACTTGTACCGTGAACCGGCGTTGAGCATTGGTCAGCTGGCCCGCCGCAGCGGCTACCCCGAGTATCTGGTGTCCGAGGTCATCAATCGTCGCCTGGGTGGCCCGTTCTGGGACTATGTCAATCGCTATCGGGTCAATGCTGCCCGTGCCTGTCTGCTCGATCCAGGTGATCGCCGCACCGCGCTGGACATCGCCTATGACTGCGGATTTGTTTCCAAGTCCACCTTCAACACCGCGTTCAAGCGGCTGTCTGGCGAAACGCCCAGTGACTGTCGGCGTCGGGCGTCGGCGTCGGCCTGAGCGCTGCGCTCGCTGAACCTGAGGTAGATCTCGACCGCCAGCAAATTGCCGCTCCAGCAGAGCCAGCAGGCGACGATGTAGACGGTCCGGAAGTCCAGCCCCAGCACCGCCACGCCCAGCCCCAGATAGATCCGCAAGGTCACTGCCGCAAAGGTCACCGCTGCGCTGCGCAGCATCCAGCGACGGTGCAGCGCGTACTGGCCCCGGACGACGTAGTACAAGGCCAGGCCGCTGCAATAAAGCCAGATCAGAGCGATCAGGCTGAAGCCCACCACAGTGGCCATGCCACCTTGCGAGCGCGGCGCCAGCAGAAGTCCGGAAATCCCGCCGATCAGCACGCACGCCAGGTACAGGCCGCCGCCAGTGCGATGCACGGTCGGCCAGCGGTTACGCAGGCGGGTCGAAAGCTGCAGCGGCAACAGCAGCAGGGCCAGCCCGGCCGCGTAGAAGTGCAGCGGCACCGCCCAGCCGGCCTGGGCGAAGGAGACGTGGAAGGGATTGCGCGGCTGGTACGCAAGCCACAGATAGACGAAGGCCTGCCCGGCAATGGCCAGACACATCAGTACGAACAGGCCCCATCCCAGCCAACGCAAGGCGCGTCGACCATTCGGCGGCAGGGGCAGGGT
>DAIMJK010000129.1:0-9740 GCA_036722245.1 Lysobacterales bacterium | reverse complement strand
CGAGCAGGCTGAACTCGGGATTGTGGCGGGCGCCGTACTCGCCATCGCGAAAGACCTTGCCCAGCTCAAAGATTGCGCCAACGCCAGCGGCGAGCAGGCGCTTGTGGAAGTATTCCGGCGAGGTGCGCAGCCAGCGCGTCGTGTCTCTGGTGCCGGCGGCACTCACCTCACAATGCAGGCTTTCGATCTGTGGATCGGTGTTGCCGGCCGCGCTCAGGATCGGCGTATCCACCTCCAGCACGCCCCGTTCGGCGAAGAAGCAGCGAATCCGGGCCAGCACGCGGGCACGCTGAGCCAGCGCAACACGTAACTGCTCGCCGCTCGGACCGATGGGCATCAGGACGTGGCGTGCTCGGCCAGCAGCGCCTGCAGTCCGGCCTCATCGAGCACCGGCACGCCCAGTTCCTCCGCCTTCGCCAGCTTGCTTCCCGCCTCGGCACCGGCAATGACAGCGTGGGTCTTCTTCGACACACTGCCGGACACTTTCGCGCCCAGCGCTTCCAGCCGCGCCTGGATGCGGTCGCGTGGTTCGGTCAGCGTGCCGGTGATCACAAAAGTGCGGCCGGTCAGGGGTCCGTCGCTGGCCACTGCAGCCGGCTCGTGCTCGGGCCACTGCAGACCGCAAGCCCGCAAATCGGCGAGCGCCTGCTGGTTGCGCGGATCGTCGAGAAAATGGCGCACACGCGATGCCACGACCGGCCCGACATCCGGCACCTGCCGCAATTGTTCCTCGTCCGCGGCAACCAGGGCATCGAGCGAGCCGAAATGACGCGCCAACTGCTTGGCGGTCGACTCGCCCACCTCGCGGATACCCAGCGCAAACAACAGCCGTTCCAGTCGGGTCTGCTTGCTCGCCTCGATCTGCGCCAGCAATCGGTTGGCCGAGCGCTCACCCATCCGCTCCAGACCCTGCAATGCGGCCAGGTCCAGGCGGTAGATGTCGGCCACGCTGTGGACCCGCTCACGATCGACCAGTTGCTCGACCAGCTTGTCGCCCAGGCCCTCGATATCCATTGCCTTGCGCGAGGCGAAGTGGCGTAGTGCCTCCTTGCGCTGGGCCGGGCAGATCAGCCCGCCGGAACAACGGATCACCGCCTCGCCTTCGGCCCGTACCAGCTCCGAGCCACACTCCGGACAGATCTGCGGCGGCGCTGGGGGCTGCGCATCGGCCGGGCGCAGCTCGGGCACGATCCGCGCGACCTCCGGAATCACGTCACCGGCCCGCCGCACGATCACAGTGTCACCCACCCGCACATCCTTGCGCGCGATCTCGTCGAAGTTGTGCAGCGTGGCATTGCTGACGGTGACCCCGCCGACGAACACCGGCTGCAAGCGGGCCACTGGTGTGACCGCGCCGGTCCGCCCAACCTGCAGGTCGATTGCCAGCAGCGGCGTCATCGCCTCTTCGGCCGGATACTTGTGCGCCAGCGCCCATCGCGGCGCACGCGAGATGAAGCCCATCACTGCCTGCAGCGCGTAGGCATCGAGTTTGTAGACAGCGCCGTCGATTTCGTAAGGCAGCGCAGCGCGGCGAGCGCTGAGCTGGTGGTAGTAGGCGAGGCAACCTTCCAGTCCAGCCGCCGTACCCGCCTCGGGGCTGATCGGCAATCCCCACTCGGCCAGCCGGCGCAGGGTCTGACTGTGGCGATCGGCCAGTGGGCCGTCACTGTGCTCGCCCAACCCATAGGCGAAGAAGGCCAGCGGCCGGCTGGCGGCGATCTTCGGATCCTGCTGGCGCACGCTGCCGGCCGCGCCATTGCGTGGATTGACCAGTTCCTTCTCGCCCCGGTCGCGGGCGCGACGATTGTAGGCCAGGAATCCTGCCTTGGGCATGTAGACCTCGCCACGCACTTCCAGCACGGCCGGATAACCGTTGCCGCGTAGCTGCAGCGGAATGGCGCCGATCGTGCGGATGCTGTGGGTCACGTCTTCACCGCTGGCGCCATCGCCGCGGGTAGCGGCCTGCACCAGCAGTCCGTCGACATAGCGCAGATTGATCGCCAGACCGTCGATCTTCGGTTCGACCGAAAACTCCGGCGTGTCGATCTCTATATCGAGGGTGTCGCAGATGCGGCGAACAAAGTCGGCCACATCGCTCTCGGCAAAAGCGTTGGACAGGCTCAACATCGGCAACCGATGAACGACTTCGGCGAAGCCGCCGGAGATCGCTGCACCCACCCGCCGGGTCGGCGAATCGGGCGTGACCAGCTCCGGGTGGGCCGTCTCCAGGGCCTGCAGTTCAGCCATCAACGCGTCAAAGGCTGCATCCGGCAGAGTCGGCTGGTCGAGTACGTGATAAAGATGATTGTGGTGTTCGATCTCCTGCCGGAGATCGGCGATCCGCTTGGCAATATCGGTCACGGCGGCTACCAGCGCTGGATGGGTTGCAGTTCCTGATGCTGCCGGTCGTACTGACGCATCTCGTCGCGCAAACTCAGGATACGCTGCCGACCGAGCGCGTTCTGCTCCTCATCGAGCAGTTGCGCATCCAGCAACTCGGCCATCCGCTGCGCCGCCGGCAGCATGCTGTCGAGCGCATCCAGCGCCGGCACCGGCCCGGGCAGGGTCATGAAGAAACAAAGTCCCGGGGTTTCCAGCCGATCCATTTCGGACAGCTCGAAGTGACCGGGCTCGTTCAGACTGGCCACGCTGAACAGCGGCACTGCTTCGGAACGGCCATCGATCAGGCGGTGGTAGATGCAGCGATCGCCAAACACCAGCCCAGCCTTCTCGGCCGCCACCACCAGCTCCGGCCCGCGGATGCTGCCGCCTTCGCGAGCAACCAGATAGAGCGTCAGGATGCGGTCGAAGTCGCTCGCCGGGCGTTGGCCAGGCAGCGCTCCGCGCTGATCGGCCGGTTCAGGCTCGCTGTCGTCCGGCAGTTCAAGCAGCGGTTCATCGCTATCCGGCGCCTCGCCTTCCTCTCCCAGCCAGGGTTCGCGCCGTCTTCCGGGGTCGTCACGGCGGCTGTTGGGGCGGCCGAAGTAATAGATGGCCAGCAGCACGAAGGCGCCGACGATCAACAACAGGATGCGCAACTCGTTGGCAGACATGAAAACGGGATCCTGCGCGTGACCGTGGAGACAATGCGCAACTGTGCCCGGCCCGTGGCCGGATTTGCAAGCCTCGCCGCACGTTGGGGTGCGATTCAAGCCGATGTTGCGGGGATGCTCATGAAGCCGAGGGCCGAGGGCCCAGCAGATCAGGCGCAGCCTCGGTCGCGAGCGCAGGGTTCAGGGCGCCAGCAGGTCAAGAGCAGCCTGAGCGCTTGCCAACTACGGTTGCCTCGGATTGGCTCTGGACTGGGTCCTGGGCCCTGGGCGTTGGAACCCACACAGAAACTCCGAAATATCAGCTCAACCGCGCCCCCGGACCAACTAGAGCAGGCACACTCCATCACTCCGCTACCCTTCCTCGTTTCGACGGCCGTATGGTCGGACCCGCACCATCCCGGTCATCGGCGACCAGCCGCTTGATGATCGACTCCGGTCCTGCAATCCACTGCCTGCGTTTTCCAACCTCACAACTGCCGCCCGCGCGCGGTGGGCCGGAGTGCGTTTCCCATGCTGTACAGGTACTACCGCGAGTGGTTCTCCAATATCCGCGGCGATCTGCTCGCCGGTATCGTCGTCGCGCTGGCGCTGATCCCCGAAGCGATCGCCTTCTCGGTCATCGCCGGGGTCGATCCGAAAGTCGGTTTGTACGCCTCCTTCTGCATTGCGGTGGTGATCGCCTTCACCGGCGGACGGCCCGGCATGATCTCGGCGGCCACCGGCGCGATGGCGCTGCTGATGATCGGTCTGGTGAAGGAACACGGCCTGCAGTACCTGCTCGCGGCCACGCTGCTGACCGGCCTGCTGCAGATTCTCGCCGGCGTGTTCAAACTCGGCGTGCTGATGCGCTTCATCTCGCGCTCGGTGATCACCGGCTTTGTCAATGCGCTGGCGATCCTGATCTTCATTGCCCAGCTGCCGGAGCTGATCGGCGCGCCGTGGCAAGTGTTCCTGCTGGTCGGGATTGGCCTTGTAATCATCTACGGCCTGCCGTTGCTGACGCGCACGATTCCGTCGCCGCTGGTCTGCATCGCGCTGTTGACTGCTGGCGTACTGTTGCTGGGCTGGGACGTGCGCACGGTCGGCGACATGGGCGACCTGCCCGACAGCCTGCCGGTGTTCCTCTGGCCGGATGTGCCGCTGAGCCTTGAGACCCTCTGGATCATCCTGCCGGTGTCGGTCACGCTGGCCATCGTCGGTCTGCTTGAGTCGCTGCTCACCGCCGCCATCGTCGATGACCTGACCGACACGCCGAGTCCGAAAAGCATCGAGTGTGTCGGCCAGGGCATTGCCAACATCGGCTCGGGCCTGATCGGCGGCATGGCCGGTTGCGCGATGATCGGACAATCGGTGATCAACGTGAAGTCTGGCGGTCGCGGACGCCTGTCGGCCTTCTCGGCCGGGTTGTTCCTGTTGCTGATGGTGGTCTACGCCGGACCCTGGGTGGCGATGATCCCGATGGCCGCGCTGGTCGCAGTGATGATCATGGTCGCCATCGGTACCTTCAGCTGGACCTCGATCCGCAACCTCAGGACCTATCCGAAGACTTCCAGCCTGGTCATGCTGGCCACCGTCGTGGTCACCGTGAGCACGCACGATCTGGCCAAGGGCGTGCTGACTGGCGTGTTGCTGTCGGCGCTGTTCTTCGCCCGCAAGGTGGGCCAGGTGTTGCACATCGGCTCGACCATCGATGCCAGTGGGCGCGAACGCAGCTACACCGTCACCGGCCAGGTGTTCTTTGCCTCGGCAGATGCCTTCATCGCCGGCTTCGACTTCAAGGAAGCGGTCGAGCGAGTACGCATCGACGTATCCCACAGTCATTTCTGGGATCTGTCCGCGGTCGGCGCACTGGACCGGGTTATCCTCAAATTCCGCCGCGAGGGGGCGACCGTGGAGGTGATCGGCCTGAACCAGGCCAGCACCACGCTGGTCGAGCGTCTGGGCGTGCATGACAAGCCCGACGCGATCGAACGGATGATGGGACACTAACCGGATGTCTACTTCCCCACTGCTTCACACCGACGGCAGCGTGCTTGCCGCCATCGATCATTCGGTCTACGCCGCCAGTGTGGCCGACCATGCGAGCTGGGCTGCAGCGCGGCTGCAAAGCCCGTTGCAGTTCGTCCATGCGATCGAGCGCTCACCGACGCCGGTGGCGACCGATCTGAGCGGCAATCTGGCCCTGAGCGGACAGGATACGCTGCTGGAGGAGCTCGCCAGCGCCGATGAGGTCCGCAGCCGGATCGCCCAGACGCGTGGTCGCCAGCTGCTCGACCAGGCCGCACAGCGCGCGCTGCAGCAGCACCAACTGGAAGCCAGCACGCGACTGCGCCATGGCAGTCTGGTCGACACCCTGCTCGATCTGGAATCCGGCACGCGCTTGTTTGTCATCGGCAAGCGCGGTGAGCATGTCGATTTCGCCAGTGGGCACCTGGGCAGCAATCTGGAGCGGGTCATGCGCGCAGTCCACCGGCCGGTGCTGGTGGCCGCGCGCAGCTTCCGCCCGGTGCACAAGTTCCTGATTGCCTACGATGGCAGTGCGACCACGCGCAAATGCGTCGATGTGGTTTGCGCCAGCCCGGCGCTGCAGGGCGTGGCCTGCGACGTCCTGATGGCCGGCGATGAATCGGCTACCAATCGCGCGCACATGGACTGGGCCATCGCCAGTCTGCGCGCCGTCGGCTTTCATCCGGTCGCGCGCTTCGTCAAGGGGCCGGCCGACAGCGTGATAGTCGAATGGGCCCAGCAGCAGGCAATCGATCTGATCGTGATGGGCGCCTACGGCCATTCCAGGATTCGTCATTTGATCGTCGGCAGCACTACCACCCATGTACTGCGCAGCTGCCAAATGCCGATGTTGTTGCTTCGCTGAGGGGGCGCGTGCAGGTGCAGCGATCGAGCCAGACGAAGCCGAGGGCCCAAAGCCCGGTTCAGTGGCAAATCCTGAGGCGCGCTCGAACTTGTGGCCCGATCCGTCCCGAAGCAGCTCTTGCCCTGCTGGGCCCTGGGCCCTGGGCCCTGGGCCCCCAAACCAAAGCAGAGCAACTGCAACATCAGGGAGTCCTGCGCCAGCTGCACCGCCCTACGTCACCCCACCATCCGCGTCGCCTCGGCCAGGTCGACTGAGACCAGTCGCGACACGCCGGGTTCGCGCATCGTCACACCGGCGAGCTGGTTGACCGACTCCATCGTCACCTTGTTGTGGGTGACGATGACAAACTGGACGCTCTTGCTCATCTCCACCACCATCTCGGAGAAGCGCCCGACGTTGGCCTCGTCGAGTGGCGCGTCGACCTCGTCGAGCAGACAGAAGGGGGCCGGATTGAGGCGGAAGATCGCGAACACCAGCGACACCGCAGTCAGCGCCTTTTCGCCACCGGAGAGCAGCGCGATGTTGCTGACCCGCTTGCCGGGCGGGCGAGCCATGATCGTCACGCCGGTCGACAGCAGGTCCTCGCCGGTCAGCTCCAGATAGGCGTGACCGCCACCGAACAGACGCGGAAACAGCTCCTTGACTCCGGCGCTGACCTTGTCGAAGGTGTCCTTGAAGCGGGTGCGGGTTTCCCGATCGATGCGGCCGATCGCCGCTTCCAGGGTCGCCAGCGCCTCGCTCAGGTCGGCGTGCTGGCTGTCCAGATAGGTCTTGCGTTCGTCCAGCTGGGCCAGCTCGGAAATCGCCGCCAGATTGACCGGCTCCAGCCGCCGCAGCCGCTGCTCGATCTCGCCCAGGCGCTGCGCCCAGTCCTGCGCCCGCGCGCTGTCGTCCAGATTGGCCAGCACTGCCTGCAGCTCATGACCGGTCGCCGCCAGCGCGCTGGCCATGTCGTCCTGACGCAGGGTCAGGGCCTGGGTCTTGAGTTGCTCGGCACCCAGCGCATCGCGTGCCTGCTGCAGCAACTGGTCGTTGCGCTGACGGTCGTGCTCGAGCTGGCGCAGCGCCTGCTGCGCGCTGTCCAGGCGAGCACGCGCGCGCGACAGTTCGGTCTCCACCGCCACCCGCCGCTGCAGATGGCGATCCAGCTCGGCCTGCAGCGTCGGCAGCGGGGTCTCGGCTGCGGCCTTTTCGCCGGCCAGCCGCTGGACTCGCTGATCCACATCGGCCTGCTCGATCCGAGCCCGCGCCAGCGCTGCGCTGAGGGCATCGCGACGAGTCCGCGCAGCCTGAATTTCAAGAGCGAGCTGATGCGCCTGCTCGCGCTGCTGACGCTGTTCGCTGCGCAGTCCCTCAACGGCCGCTCGCGCCTGGGTCCGCGCCTGCTCCAACTGGGGCGCATCGCCTTGCAGCGCTTCCAGTCGGGTCAGCGCCTCACCCAGCTGGCCCCGCGCCTGACGGATCGCGGCGTCCTCGTCGCGAATCCTTCGCTCCAGCTCGTCGGCTTCCTGCTGTAGCGCCTGCATTCGTTTAGCCGCCGTATCAGCCGCCGCGCGGGCAGACTTCAAGCCCGCGGCGGTCTCGGCCAGCTGCCGATGCGCCTGATAGAGCCCCTGCTGACTGCGGTTGCGAGTCGCTTCAGCCTCGGCCTGGGACTGGCGCAGCTGGGCAATCCGTGTTTCCAGATCGGCTTCGGCATCCTCCAGCCGGTGTCGTTCCAGACCCAATCGCTCGATTTCACGCGCCCGCGCCAGCACGCCTTCGTGACCAGCCGCGCCGCGATCGACGCGCAACCAGCTGGCGCCAAACCACAGTCCCTCCGGGGTGATCACCGATTCGTCCGGCCCGAGACTGGCGATTGCCGCTCTCGCCGTTGCCTCGTCCGCGGCCACCCGGATTCCGCGCAGCCAGCGGGTCACCGCCTGCGGCCCGCGCACCCGCGCGGCAAGCGAGTCCGGGTCGCTGTCCGGCTCGGCCGCCTGGCCGGCAAGCAGGCACAAGATGCCTTTGGGCAGTTCGCTCAAGGGCAGCTTAGCGGCATGCGGTTGCGCAACCACGACGGCTTCGAGCAGCGGTCCCAGCACGCTTTCGACCGCTGCGGCCCAGCCATCCTGGACCTGCAGCACGGCGCCCAGGCGCGGTGCATCGGCGAGCCCCTGGCGGCCCAGCCATCCGACCAGCTCCTTGCGATCCTGACCCAGCGCGGCATGCTGCAGCGTCTCCAGCGAGGCCTGCTTTCCGCGCACCGACTGCAGTTGCTGGCGGCCCTGGGCCAGCTCGGTCTGCGCCGCGCTCAGCGCAGCGGAGCAGCGCTCAACCTCGTGCTTGCCGGCTTCCACCGCCGCAGCCAGTGCATCGACCTCGGCCTGGGCAGTGGTCTCGGCTAGCGCCAGCTCATCGACCCGGGCCTGGAAAGCGGCCGGATCCAGACCGGAGCGCTCGCGCTGCACCAGCGTCTGGCGCTCCATATGCTGCCGCTGCTGGCGCTCCTGGAATTCGATCCGGGTCCGTTCCACCTCGGCCTGACGCTGGGTCTCGGCGAGGTGGCGGGTCTGCTGTTCAAACGCCTGCTGAGCCTGTTGCAGGGTCGCCTCGGCTTCGCTCAGCCGGCGGCCCAGATCCTCGTGGCTGCTGCTCAGCACCTGCGCCGCCGGCTCGCGTTCGGCCAACTGCGCTTCACTCTGGGTCAGCGCACCTTGATCCTGTTCGCTTTGCTCCTGCAGCGACTGCTGACGTTGGCGCAGGCCGACCTGTTCCTGCTCCAGCCGGGCCAACGCCTGCCGGCCAAATTGCAGCTGTTGCTCGATTCGAGACAGATCGGCGCCAACTGCATAGTGCTGACCCTGGACCTCGTTGAAGCCCTCACCGGCATCGTGATGCTCGACCAGCGCCCGTTCCATCGCCGCTTCCAGCCGATGCAGCTCGGCGGTCACTTCCTCGACCCGGGTCCGGGCGACCTGCTCGGTCTGCGCCTGGCGGTTGATATCAACCTGGATATCGCGCAGACACAGGCTGCGATGCTCGGCATCGACCCGGCACAGCTCGGCCTTCAGCTCGGTGTAGCGCTCGGCCTGGCGCGCCTGCCGGCGCAGGTGCTCGAGCTGCTTGTCGACCTCGGCGCGCACATCGTCGAGTCGGGCCAGGTTCTCGCGGGTGCCGCGGATCCGGCTTTCGGTTTCCTTGCGCCGTTCCTTGTACTTGGAGATGCCGGCCGCCTCTTCCAGGTGCACGCGCAGATCTTCCGGCGCGGCCTCGACGATCTGCGAGATCATGCCCTGCTCGATGATCGCGTAGCTGCGCGGCCCCAGGCCGGTGCCGAGGAACAGATCGGTGATGTCGCGGCGGCGGCAGCGGTGGCCGTTGAGGTAATAGCTCGACACCGCATCCCGGCCGACGATGCGCTTGACGCTGATCTCGGTGTAGGCGGCGTATTCGCCACCGACCTGGCCGTCAGAGTTGTCAAAGACCAGCTCCACCGAGGCCTGACCGACCGGCTTGCGCTCACTGGAGCCGTTGAAGATCACATCGGTGATCGCGTCACCGCGCAGGCGCGAGGCCGCGCTCTCGCCCATCACCCAGCGGATCGCATCGATGATGTTGGACTTGCCACAGCCGTTCGGTCCGACCACCGCGGTCAGATTGTTCGGCAGCTCCAGCGTCGTCGGATCGACGAAGGACTTGAAGCCGGCAAGTTTGATACTGGCTAGGCGCATGCGGGGGGCGGCTTCGTGTTCGGGATCGAGTCAGGTGGAGACAGGGGCGGGAGTCGGGAGTCGGGAGTCGGGAGTCGGGAGTCGGGAGTCGGGAGTCGGGAG
>DAIMJK010000128.1:0-9824 GCA_036722245.1 Lysobacterales bacterium | reverse complement strand
GAACGCTTGTACTTCCATGCCGCCGAGAAGAAGCAACGGCCGTGGCACATCATCATCGCCGTCGACCAGTCCGGCTCGATGCTCGATTCGACCATCTACAGCGCCGTCATGGCCTCGATCTTCGCCGAGCTGCCGTCGCTGCGCACCTCGCTGTTCCTGTTCGATACCCGCATCGCCGACTTGAGCGACCAGGTCGGTCAGCCGGTCGATGTGCTGATGAAGGTGCAACTGGGCGGCGGCACCGACATCGCCCAGGCAGTCGCCTACGCCGCCAGCCTGGTGCGCGAACCGGCACGCAGCATCCTGGTCCTGATCACCGACTTCTATGAAGGCGGCAACCCGGTCGCTCTGGTCCGCAACGTCGCAGACTTGAGCGAAGCGGGCGTGCGCTGCGTTGGCCTGGCCGCCCTCGGCTACGACGCCCGCCCGCAATACGACAAGCCGACAGCCAATCGCTGCCGCAAGGTGGGGATGGATGTACTCGCGTGTACGCCGGAGCGGTTGGCGGACTCATTGGCCGGAATCATTCACGGGTAGTTGAAACGATACGTTTTACGTTTTACGTTTTACGTTTTACGCGTTACGTGTTACGTAAGAGCAAGGCTTCGCACGAAGCGGCCAGTCAAAGGCTGGCGTTGATCAGCTTCCAAAGCGTGGCGCTCACACTCCAAAAGAAGCCGCCCATTCCACGAATACCTCGGACCACCAACGCAAGCGTCGATCCCCACCTGGGAGCGCCGGCATCCTGCCGGCTCTTTTGCTTCGTACGTAGCGCGCAGTCAAAGGCTGGCGTTGATCAGCTTCCAAAGCGTGGCGCTCACACTCCAAAAGAAGCCGCCCATTCCACGAATACCTCGGACCACCAACGCAAGCGTCGATCCCCACCTGGGAGCGCCGGCATCCTGCCGGCTCTTTTGCTTCTTGCGAAGCGGCATTCGAGACGACGCGATACTGGCTTCGCATGGGCCCCTTTGGCCAGAAAAAGGCCGACGCTTCGAGTAGTGATGCGGTTCGCGGAGCTCACCGACATCCTGCACACGCCGCTGCCTTTCTGGGCCCTGGGCCCTGGAGGCCAATAGTTCTGCTGTGCCTCGGTCTCCCCAGACGCTAAGCTTCGCGCCTTCACACGCCATGGACGCGCCGGATGAAACTCAAACTGCCCTGGGCCGAGGATATCGGCGGTCGCCGTTTTGCCTTTTTCGGTGAAGTGGGCCAGTGGCCGCGCTACCACGGCATGTCCGCGCAGCGGACCGTGCAGGCCCGCGGCGGTGTGATCAGTGAGACGCTGAGCTCGGATCTCCACTATGTAGTCTTCGGCAGCGGCCGGATGAAGGGCAAGGCGGCCGCCGAGCGCAAGGCGCAGGCGCTGCGCGAAAAGGGATCGAGCCTGACGATCCTCGACGAGGCCGGTCTGATCCATCTGCTGCGCCCAAAATTGGACGGCACCCGCTTCCATTTTGCCGGTGAGCTGAGCTTCGGCCGCGGCAGCACCACGACCTCGCCGGAAGTGCTGGTCAACACCCTCGGCGCGGCACTGGCGCCCGCGGTCGATGCCGAGCTGGACTTTCTGGTCGTCGCCGATCGGCGCGGCAAGGGCAAGGCGGCGGCAATTGCGGCAGCAGAGAAGCTGGTTGCGGCCGGCGCACCCTTGCGCATCATCGACGAAGGTGCCTTCATGGACCTGCTTTCGGCGCAGGCCGGAGCGCCGGCAAACAGCCCGGAAAGCAGCGCGGCCAGCCCGCTGGCCGAGTTCGTCGTCGCCCTGCCCAGCCTGACCGACACCAAGCGCATCGAACGCGCGCTGGACATGCTGCGCAAGCAGAGCATGCAGCTCTACACCGACGTGGCCGACGACCATGTCGCCGGCATCGTCCGCAGCCAGACCGGCTACGCCGACTACTACTCCACCCGCCTGTCCGCGGACGGCCGCTACAGCTGCTGCGATTCCAGCCTCGGCTGGTGCATGGGCATGGGCGGCAAGCCTTGCAAGCACCTTTTGGTGCTGCTGCTCGGCCTGGTCCAGAGCGGCGAGCTACCCGTGGCCAACGCCAAGACCTGGCTGGCCAACACCAGACAACCCAAAAGCCGCAGCACCCCACCCGGCGAAAACATCCAGCAACTGCTGGCCGACACCATCCTGCGCTACAAGGCCGCCGAGGCCGGGGAAGTGGATTGGCGGCCGACGGAGACGGTGCCGGAGGACTACTACGCATATTGAGCAACGGAGAGCGAGCTCTTTTGGGGCTGGAGAAAGAGCGTTTTGGAGCGCCTTTAGAGCGCCACGGCGACGCTTACGAAAGACGATCAACGCGAGCCTTCGACTTGGGCGCTTTGCCCGAAGCAAAAGAGCCGGCAGGATGCCGGCGCTCCCAGGTGGGGATTGACGCTTGCGTTGGTGGTCCGAGGGATTCGTGGGATTGGCGGCTCTCCAACCCTGAATTCTTGAAAGCTCTTCCTTTGTGTGCTTTGTGTCCTTTGTGTTGAAAAGCTCTTGCTCTGGCCCTGGCTCTCGCTCTCGCTCTCAAGCGCTGAGCTCAGACGCCTACCCCGCGCGATTTGCCGCTGCCTCTACGCTGCGCCGATCTTGCAACCGCTGTACCCACCGACGCAGATTGCTGCGCGCGCTGTCTTCCAGCAGGCTGCGCATCACCGCGCTGTCGTAGATGCCGGGCCGATCGAGGAAGCGCTGCAGGACCTGCAGGCGGCCTTCGATATAGGCGGCTTCCTCGACCCAGCTGTATTCGCGTCGGATGCGTTGCTCGAAGTCGTTGTAGACCTCGGCCGGTACGCCGAGGATGGCCAGGTCGATGTCGCAGGCCAGGGCGGTGTCGCCCTTCAGTCCAGCCGTGTCGTGACGGCTGGCGAGCACGATCGCGGCGACGCGCTCGCCCACGTCTTGAGCCATCCCTGATTCCTCGACGAAGCGCCGCGCCCACTGCGCGCTGTCGGCCTCGTTGCTTGATGAGCGGCTGCGATAGATCGCATCGTGGAACCACAGTGCCAACTCGGCCTCGTCCGGTCGCTTGAAATGAGCGCGCAGGGCATCGACGAGCTTCAGACAGCCACGTAGATGGGTGACGTTGTGATAGTAGCGGTGCGGTTCGTTGTACGCAGTCTGCAATTCCAGCAGGCAGCGATCGCCCGGATCCTGGCCGCCCAGCCGGGTGATCAGACCCTGCCAGCGAGGTCGATCCAGATCCGCCATCAGCGCGACCGTGCGCCGGTCACGACGGGTCCACCTCGCGGGCGGTCGGCCGCGCGACCACCCGACCTTCCTTGATCACCAGCCGGACCTTGTGGATATCCTTGATCTGGACGCTGGGATCGCCCTCGACCAACACAATGTCGGCGAGCTTGCCGGCCTCCAGACTGCCCAGATCGGCTTGCGCCGAGAGCACCTGCGCGGCGTTCCAGGTGGCGGTCTGCAGGGCGGTTGCTGCCGGCATGCCCGCTTCCACCATCAGCTCGAACTCCTTGCTGTTCATGCCGTGCGGAGACACGCCGCTGTCGGTGCCGAAGGCGATCGGCACGCCGGCGCGCCAGGCCTTGCCGAAGGTGGTGGCGATCTGCGGCGAGATCGCGCTCGCCTTGGCCGCGACCATAGGCGGGTAATAGCCTTCTTCCTTCGCCTTTTCCGCGGTCCACCAGCCGGCCAGGATCGTCGGTACATACCAGGTGCCCTTGTCGATCATCAGGCGCATGATCTCGTCGCTCATGTAGCTGCCGTGCTCGATTGTGCGCACGCCAGCCAGCACCGCCCGCTTCATGCCTTCCGCGCCGTGCGCGTGCGCGGCCACCGCCATGCCATAGTCATTCGCGGCGGCGACGATCGCGTTGGCCTCGGCCTGGCTGAATTGCGGATTCAGACCGCTGGCGGCCAGGCTGAGCACACCGCCGGTGGCGGTGATCTTGATCAGATCGGCGCCGTCCTGATAGCGCTGACGGACCGCACGGTAGGCTTCTTCCGGACCGTTGATGACGCCCTCGGCCGGACCTGGCGATGGCGTCAGTCCGGGCTTCTGGCCGTTGCTGGGATCGGCATGACCGCCGGTGGTAGCGATCGACTTGGCCGAGGTGTAGATGCGCGGGCCTTCGATCCAGCCGGCCGCGATCGCATCGCGCAATGCGACCGAGACGCCGTCGCGATCACCCAGATCGCGCACCGTCGTGAAGCCCGCATCGAGGGTGGCGCGGGCATAGCCGGTGGCGCGCAGGGCAACCGTCGTCGCCGGCAGGCTGTAGCGTTCGATGTAGCGGCCGGGGCCGGATTCGGACGTGATGTGGGTATGCAGGTCGATCAAGCCTGGCAGGCAGCTGCCGGCCGGGGCGTCGACAAGGGCAAGATCCGTCGGCGCCACGCTCCGCACTTCAGTGATTCGACCCTCGGCAATGACCAGCCAGAATGGCCCGTCGCGCATCTGCGCCGCGCGGGCGTCAAACAGGCGCTCGCAGCGCAGCGCCTGGAGCGGCGTCGGTGGCTGTTGCGCCACCACCGAACTTGACCAGAGCAATACCGCGAAGCCGCCTGGACTCATCATTTCGTCCTCTGCACGTGGGTGCGACCGAGTATGCCAGAGGGTGCGCGGACGGCTGTCAGCAGTTCGTCACACGGGTGCGATTCAATCTGATGTTTCGGAGGGGCTGGTGGTTGCAGGGCCCAGGGCTCAGGGCCAAGGGCCCAGTAAGATCACGAGCCGACTTGAGACCAGGCTAGACTCGACTGGACATCAGTCTGAATCGCACCCCTGTCACCCTTCTTCGTCCCAGCGCTGACCCCAGGCGTCGCGCTCAAGGAAGTACAGGCCGGCGTAGACCTTCGGATCGATGCCATAGCCGCGCTGCTGGTGATCGGCGACATAGCTTGCGATCTGGTCCAGAGGAATCTCGTGTACGGTGATGTTCTCGCTGCTGGTGCCGCCACCGGCGTGGACTCGCCGGAGGCCGAAGGCGCGAACGAAATGCATGATCTCGGTGCTCATGCCGGCCGAGCTGGGTCCACCCATCAGGTACTCGATCCGGTCGGCTTGCCAACCGGTCTCTTCCAGCAGTTCGCGCCGTGCAGCCAGTTCGATCAACTCGTCGCGCTGGCCTGGATCATCCCCGATCAACCCGGCCGGGAACTCCAGTGTGTGGTATCCCAGCGGCACACGGTACTGCTCCACCATAAGGACCTTGTCGGCTGGTGTGACCGCAACCACAATGACGGCCCCCTGAGGATTGGTCCGTTCGACGTATTCCCAGCCGGACTTGCTGACCAGCCGCAGGTACTTTCCCGCGTAGTGTGTGTGAATTTCGTCCATGTCCAGTGCTCTTGAAGGGAACTTCCGGGGCTGTGCGGAAGTCTACGCGACCCTTCAGCCGACAGGCTTGCGCCGATTCCGACCCGTTGCGCTGACCCTATCCCCCTTCGCCGACTGTTGACCATCCCCCATGACCTATCGTTGCCGCTTGACTGCCCTCGCACTTGCCCTCCTGCTGACCTGCCCGACGTTGTGGGCCCAGGCCCTGCCCAGTCCGCCGCCGCCTCCGCCCACGGATACCCAGATCGCACTGGCGAAAAATGACGACATTGGCGATCTGATGACCAAGGCGCGCGAATGGTACGAAGCCGGCGACCTGCGCCGATCCACCTATGCGCTCGAGCGGCTGGGGCAGCTGCGTCCCTTCAATGGTGCCTTCCAGTTCAAGCTGGCGCAGGCCTATGCCGAGCAGGACCAGAAGACGCCAGTCTATGACCTGCTGCTGAAAATGCAGGCGCAGGGCCTGGCCTTTGATCCCAGCACGATGCCCGAGATCTTCGAGCCAGTCTCTCGTACCGATGCCTATCGTTTCATTGTCGAGTCCTTGCAGCGGAACTTCGAGCCTTTCGGTCAGGGCAAGGTGAGCTACACCGTTGACAGTGATGTCGAACTGCTTGAATCGATCGCCTACGACGACAAACGCGAGCAGTTGCTGCTCGGCTCGGGCCGCACGGGGGAGGTTTTTCTGATCGACGCTGACGGCAAACCGACCCTGCTTGCCGCGCCCAGTGCTACCGCGCCGTGGTGGGGCGCGCTGGCGCTGGCAGTGGACAGCAAGCGCGATGCGTTGTGGCTGGCGACCACGGCATTGCCACATTACCAGAGCTTTGCCCCCGACGATCTGGGTATCGGCGCGATCCTGCGATTGCGCCTGAGTGATGGCAAGCTGCTGGAGCATTATCCGATTCCGATCGACGGCAAGCCGCATGTGGTCGGGGCGATGGCCGTCGCTGGGAACGGTGATGTCTACGCAGTCGACGGGGTGTCCAACACGATCTACAAGATCTCCGGTGGCCAGCTCGAGCAGTTGCTGACGTTGCCGGAAGCCACCAGCCTGCGCGGAATCGCGCTGCACCCGAGCGAAAAGCTGCTGTATCTTTCGGACTATGAAATGGGCCTGCAACTGGTCGACCTGGACGAACAGAAGGTCTATGTGATCAATGCAGGAAACCACAACTTCGGCGGTATCGAGCACCTGAGCTGGTACGACGGTCATTTGATCGCGATCCAGAACTTCAATCCACCGCAGCGGGTGATGCGCATCGGACTGGCTCCGAACGGGCGTGCCGTGACGGCGATGGGTCCGCTGGAGGCAAACAAGCCGGCGATGAAGCGATTGACGCTGGGCGCGATCGGGGGCGACACGTTCTACTTCATCGCCAACAGTCAGCGTGATTTCTACGCGCCCAACGGTCGATTGTTTGAAGGTGTGGAGGCTGAAGCGCGGGTGATCTACCAGCTGTCGCCGCGTTTCGGCCTGCAAACGATGAAGGATCTGCGCTCGCCATCGGCACCGGCCGGCGACTGAGTGCGTCGCGATGGCCTTTCGCCGGCTCTATCTGGTCGACGCCAGTGTCTACGTGTTTCGTGCCTATCACTCGCTGCAGCCGATCTGGCAGGACAGTGAGGGTTGGGCGACCCACGCGGTGCACGGCTACGCCAGCTTTCTGCTGCAGTTGCTGGAGCAGCTGGCCCCGGACGAAGGGATGGCGGTGTGCTTCGACGAAGCGCTGGAGACTTCCTTTCGCAATCAGATCTATCCGCTCTACAAGGCCAACCGGGAGCCCGCCGATGAAGGTCTGCTGCGCCAGTTCCGGCACTGCCAGGCGCTGACCCGGGCACTCGGTCTGGCGACTTTTGCCGATCCCGTCTACGAGGCTGATGACCTGATCGGCACCCTCGGTGCGCAGGCGCGGCAACGCGATATACCGGTCGTGTTCGTCTCCGCCGACAAGGATCTGGCGCAACTGGTCGGGCCGCTGGACCAGCAATGGGACTTTGCCCGCGACCGCCGCTGGGATGCGGCCGGCGTGTTCGAACGCTTCGGCGTGCGGCCGGACCAGATCGCCGACTGGCTCGCGCTGACCGGCGACAGCATCGACAACATCCCCGGCATCCGCGGCATCGGCCCGACCTCGGCGACCGCCTTGCTGGCCCATTTCGATACGCTCGAAGGCCTGTTCGACCGGTTGCCCGAGCTGCCTTTTCTGCGTTTGCGCGGCGCCCGTAGCCTCCACCTCAAGCTCAAGGGCGAGCGCGACAATGCGCTGCTCTGGCGTCAGCTGACCAGTATCGAGAGGGCCGTACCGATGGCGCTGGACTGGGCGGCGCTGCGCCCGGCCGCGACCGATCCGCAGCTCAGTACAGATCTGTGCACCGAACTGGGATTCGGGCCGCTGATGAAGTCGCGCACGCGCAAGCTGCTGGAGCAGCGGCGGTAGTCGGAACTGGGTTATTGATCGACTCCGCGTCTCCGCGTCTCCGTGTGACACCGCTTTTTCTGTTGCTTCAGCTTGCTGGTGAGAAGCCAAGAGCAAGAGCAAAGCAAGAGCAAAGGGGCTTCGCCCTGCCCGAGTACAACTCGGGGTTCCGTTGTCCGAAGCACAAAGCTCCTCGGTTGGAAGTAGCGCGGTCCCGGCGCGCGTAGCGCCACGATCTTCGTCCCGGTCCTCTACGCGCCGGCGGCCGCGTCTCCATGCGGAGCAAAGGCGAAAACGAATGGGTCAGGAAGCGCAGGCAACATCGAGGTCGTCGGCGTTTGTTGCGCGAACAGGCGCACCGACCCGGGGCTAGAGGAAGAGCAGCGCAAGAGCGAAGGTGCGCTTTTGGGTCCAGGCTCTGAGCTCATTCCGCTGTCCAGCGGCTGAGGCGCTCTGCCAGCGTCGGTCGGGGACGGTCCGGTGCATCGCACTGGGGCGTGCCCAGATAGAAGAAGCCGACCACCTGTTCGGTAGCGCTCAGTCCCAACCATTGGCGCACCTGGCCGTCGTAGGCCGGCCAGCCGGTGAGCCATTGCGCGCCGATGCCTTCGGCCTGAGCCAGCAGCAGCAACATCATGCCAACGCAGCCCGCTGACAGCAGCTGTTCGCATTCCGGCACCTTGTGACCGACCGTCGGCGAGCAGACCAGCAACACGGTCAGCGGCGCACGGGTGAAACGCTCACGCTCCTTGTCGATTGCAGCTGGTGTCGCTGCCGGGTCGAGTTCGCGCAGTCGTTCGGCCAGTCGCGCGCCGAGCGCGTCTCCGTGCGTGCGCTCGATCAGGACATAGCGCCAGGGCGTCAGGCGACCGTGGTCGGGTACTCTCAAGGCACCTTCGAGGATGCGTTCGAGCTGGTCCGGGGCCGGACCGGGGGCGGTCAGTTGGCGCGACGGCACCGATCCGCGTCGGTGCAGGAAGTCGAGTACGGGTTTGTTCATTCCGGGTCCTTTTTCAAGGTCTGGTGCGGGCTTGTTCATCCGGCGCGTCGTAGGTGATCTCGAGAATCGCGAAAGCGGCCACGCCGGTCGGCAACTGGACATCGACCTCGTCATCGACCCGTCGACCAAGCAGCGCCCGCGCCAGGGGGGCATCGATACTGATCCAGCCCAGCCCGGCGTCGATCTCGTCGGGTCCGACCAGTCGGTAGCGGACGGATTCGCCCGCGTCGTTCTCAAGCGTCACCCAGGCGCCGAAATAGATCCGAGTGGGGTCGGTGGGCGGCGCCTCGACCACCTTGAGCCGATCCAGCCGCCCGGTCAGATAGCGCACTCGCCGGTCGATCTCGCCCAGTTGCTTCTTGCGGTACTGGTACTCGGCATTCTCCGAGCGATCCCCCTCCGCTGCCGCCGCACTCAGCGCCGCGACCACTTCCGGCCGACGCTGCTTCCACAGCTCGTTGAGCTCATCACGCAGCCGCTTGAAGCCGGTGCGGGTGATATAGGCGCTGCTGGGTGCGCTTGGGGGGCGGTAGCGGGTGCCGGCCATGGATAGGGCATTGCTCCGGATGCTGGACAGGTCGGTGGATTATCGCGGTATTGCGCGACGGGAGTCGGTTTCCACGCAAGGGGGCTATTGTAGGAGGCTGCTTGCAGGCGACCGCGATAGCGGGTTTGAAACTCTCATGCCGAAGCCAGAAGCGAAGGCAGCGCTGCGCGCTGGAATCGCGAGCAAGCTCCCTCTCACCAAACACAGGGCTGAGGGCTGAGGGGTCAGGAAAAGCAGGCAACATCGAGGTCGCCGGTGTTTGATGCGCGAATAAGCGCACCGACCCGGGGCGACTGGACTCCTACCAAACACAGCGCTGATCCGATCCGGCAGTACCAACACTTGACCCTCTGACGTCGAAGCCTTACGCTACGCAGCGTATTAACGCATTAGTGCATTGATGAAACGTCGCGCAATCAATCCCGAACCGCAGTCCGAGTCACCGATCACGGCGCTGAGCCGTGCACTGGCGGCGTTGGCCGACGCGGCTGCGGTCGAAGCCTTTCTGCGCGATCTGTGCACGCCGGCCGAGTTGGAGGCGCTGGCTGACCGCTGGC
>DAIMJK010000127.1:0-9858 GCA_036722245.1 Lysobacterales bacterium | reverse complement strand
CCCATAGCTATTTCCGCCTGCCCGCACTAGCATCGCCCGGGGTCCCGCGTCCGCCTCGGCGCTGATGCGGACAAGGGCAGGGCGCTGCGCCACGGCGTGTGGCCCGCTGCCGCAACGAGTTGCAACCAGGCGGAGGAAGACAGTCCGATGGGGATCAAGATCGGTGTGATCAAGGAGAGCGGCGCCGGTGAGAAGCGCGTCGCGCTGACGCCGGAGCTGGCGAAGAAGCTGCAGCAACGCGGCGCGGAGATCATCCTGCAGGCCGATGCCGGCCTCGTCGCTGGCTTCACCGACGCGGCCTACAACGCAGCCCAGGTGCTGACCACGGCGACCAAGGTCGCGGCTGCCGCGCAGGTCCTGCTGCACGTGCTGCCGCCAACCGAGGCGCAGATCAAGGCGCTGGCCAAGGGTTCGGTGACGCTGGGCTATCTGCAGCCGCACAAGGATCCGGAGCGAATCGCGCTGCTGCGCGACCGCAACATCACCGCCTTCGGGCTGGAAGTGCTGCCACGCACTACTCGTGCCCAGGCGATGGACGTGCTCTCCTCGCAGGCCTCGGTGGCCGGCTACAAGGCGGCGCTGATCGGCGCCGAGCTGTGCGCCAAGTTCTTTCCGATGTTGACCACCGCGGCCGGCACGATCCGGCCGGCGAAGGTGTTGATCATCGGCGCGGGCGTGGCCGGACTGCAGGCGATCGCGACCGCCCGGCGCCTGGGCGCGGTGGTCGAGGGCTATGACGTGCGACCGGAGACGCGTGAGCAGATCGAGTCCCTCGGCGCCAAGTTCCTCGATCTGGGGGTGACGGCCAGCGGCAGCGGCGGCTATGCGCGCGAGCTCAACGCCGAGGAGAAGGCCGAGCAGCAGGCGCGTCTGGCCAAGCACATCGGTACCGTCGACGTATTGATCACGACCGCGGCGGTGCCCGGCCGGCCGAGCCCGAAGATCATTTCGGCGGCGATGGTCGAAGGCATGAAGCCGGCTTCGGTGGTGGTCGATCTGGCCGCCGAGGGCGGTGGCAACTGCGAGCTGACCAATCCGGGCGAGACGATCAGCCATCAGGGTGTGATCATCGCCGGCCCGCTCAACCTGCCGAGCATGGCGCCGCTGAGTGCGAGCGAGATGTACGCGCGCAATCTGTACAACTTCCTTGAGCTGATCCTCGACAAGGAATCGGGCGAGCTGCATCTGAACTTCGACGATGACCTGGTCGAGGCCACCGCGGTGACCCACGCTGGCTGCATCAAGCACGAACAGACAAGGACGCTGGTGGAAGGAGAGGCGCAATCATGATCGACGGTTTCCTGGCCCTGTACATCTTCATGCTGGCCGCCTTCTGCGGTCACGAGATCATCTCGCGCGTGCCGGTGATCCTGCACACGCCATTGATGAGCGGATCCAATTTCGTCCACGGTATCGTCCTGGTCGGTGCGATGGTCGCGCTCGGCCATGCCGACACCACGGTCGAGAAGGTGATCGGCTTCATCGGTGTGCTGCTCGGCGCCGGTAACGCCGCCGGCGGCTATGTCGTGACCGAACGCATGCTCGAGATGTTCAAGTCGAGCAAAGGCAAGGGGGGCTAAGCCATGGATGCGACACTCTTTCTGGTCAAGTCCAGCTACTTCCTCGCCGCGGTGCTGTTCATCCTCGGCCTGAAGCGGATGGCCTCACCGGTCACCGCCCGTCGCGGCATCATCCAGGCCGGTGTCGGCATGGTGATCGCGACGATCGCCACCTTCTTCCTGCCGGACATGCACAACTTCGGCCTGATCGTGACGGCCATCGTCATCGGCACCGTGCTCGCCTGGTGGTCGGGCAAGAAGGTCGCGATGACCGACATGCCGCAGATGGTCGCGCTCTACAACGGCATGGGCGGTGGCTCGGCGGCCGCGATCGGCGCGATCGCGCTGCTCGCCGCCGTGCAGGCGCTGGGCACCTGCAACGATCCGGCCGACTACATCAACCGGCCGCACGAATGCCTGGATCGCAGCCATGTGACCCTGGCCGTGCTCGGTGCCTTGATCGGCGCGATCGCCTTCTCCGGTTCACTGATCGCGTTTGCCAAGCTGCAGGGCTGGATGGACAAGCGCTATACCTTCCCGAACCAGCAGATGATCAACGCCGGCTTGTTCGGCCTGGCCGTGGTCTGCGGCGCGGCACTGGTGGTGTATGGCGTCAACACGCCGACGATCATCGTCTTTTTTGCCGCCGCGCTGGCGGTGGGCGTGCTGATGACGCTGCCGATCGGCGGCGCCGACATGCCGGTCGTGATTTCGCTTTACAACGCCCTGACCGGGCTGGCTGTGGCCTTCGAGGGCTTCGTGCTGCAGAACGAGGCGATGATCATCGCCGGCACCGTGGTCGGCGCGGCCGGCACGCTGCTGACCCAGTTGATGGCCAAGGCGATGAACCGGCCGATCAGCAACGTGCTGTTCAGCAACTTCGGCCCGACCGGCGAGGCGCAGGAGATCAGCGGCACGCAAAAGCCGATCGATGCCGCCGATGCCGGTGCCATGCTGGCCTACGCCGAGCGCGTGGTCATCGTGCCCGGCTACGGCATGGCGGTGGCGCAGGCGCAGCACAAGATCTGGGAGCTGACCCAGCAACTGCAGAAGCGCGACGTCAAGGTCAAGTTCGCCATCCACCCGGTCGCCGGTCGCATGCCCGGACACATGAACGTGCTGCTGGCCGAGGCCGGCGTGCCCTACGACCTGATCGAGGACATGGACGACATCAATCCGGAGTTCCCGATCACCGACGTGGCGATCGTCATCGGCGCCAACGACGTGGTCAATCCGGTCGCCAAGACCGATCCGACCAGTCCGATCTATGGCATGCCGATCCTGGACGTCTCGCTCGCCCGCAACGTCATCGTGATCAAGCGCGGCAAGGGCACCGGCTTTGCCGGCATCGAGAACGCGCTGTTCTTCCAGGACAACACGCGGATGCTGTTCGCCGACGGCCAGAGCGCGGCGTCGCAACTGGTGGCGGCGATCAAGGAGCTGGACGGCGGGCATTAGGGCGCTTGGTCGTCGCCCCGTTGCGAAGATCAAGAGCCTATCAACACAAAGGACCTTGCACAGCGCGCAAGTCCGCGCACATGCCGTTCTGCACAGGGCAAGGTTGCGCTGGGCCGACTATACTCCCGGGCCTCTGAGTATTGACCGTGGGAGTGAGCCGGTGTCCGATGTCCGCCTTTTCCGTGATCTGTCCCGGCTGCTGCTGTCCACACTGATTGCGTCCAGTGCCCTGCTGGCCGCTGCCGCCAGCGCCAACGAAGGCAGTCTGCTGCTGCGCTTCCCGGACGTCTCGGCGACCGAAGTGGCCTTCGTTCATGCCGGCGACATCTACGTCGCGCCGCGTAGTGGCGGCACCGCCCGTCGGTTGACCTCGCACGAGGGGCTGGAGCTGTTTCCGAAGTTTTCACCGGACGGTCGCTGGATTGCCTACAGTGCCGAGTACACCGGTACCCGCCAGGTCTGGCTCATTCCCAGTGCCGGCGGCGAGCCACGCCAGCTGACCTGGAAGAACGATATCGGTCCACAGCCGCCGCGCGGCGGCTTCGATTATCGGGTGCTGGACTGGACCCCGGACGGACAGCACGTGCTGGTGCGGATCAACACGGTGGCCTGGGATGATCGCGCCGGCCGGCCCCATCTGGTGCCGCTCGATGGCGGCATGCCGACCGCGCTGCCAATTCCCGAGACCGGTGGAGGTGCGCTCTCGCCGGATGGCCAGTCCTATGTCTACACGCCGATGGATCGCGAGTTCCGTACCTGGAAGCGGCACCGCGGCGGCCGCGCGCAAGACGTCTGGATCTATGACCTGGCCGGCAACGATTCGCGCCGGCTGACCGATCACGTCGCCACTGACAACCAGCCGGTGTGGGTCGGCGACATGATCTACTTCACCTCCGACCGCGACTATCAGCTCGATCTGTATGCGCTTTCTCCGGCCGGCGGTGAGCCGACCAAGGTCACCGATCTGCCCGATTTCGACGTGCTCTGGCCCAGTGGCGGGCCGGATGCGGTGGTGTTCGAGCAGGCCGGCGCGCTCTGGCTGCACCAGCCGAGCACTCAGCAGACCACCCGCCTGGTGATCCATGTGCCCAGCGACCGACCGGCGCGGCGGACGCGCTTTGCCAAGGTCGCCGAGCAGATCGAGTCCTTCGACATCTCGCCGGCCGGCGAACGGGCGATCTTCGGTGCCCGCGGCGAGTTGTACAGCGTGCCGGCCAAGCACGGTGAGATACGCAATCTGAGCCGTACGCCGACCGCACGCGAGCACTCGGTGGCGATCTCACCGGACGGCCAGACAACCGCCTACCTGTCCGACGCCAGCGGCGAGTACGAGATCTACACCCGTCCCAGCGATGGTTCGGGTGAGCCGCGCCAGCTGACCAGCGACGGTGGTATCTGGCGCTTCCCGCCGGTGTGGTCGCCGGATGGTTTGCGCATTGCCTATGCCGACAAGCTGTTGCGTCTGCGCCATGTGGACGTTGCCAGCGGCAAGACCAGCGAGGTCGATACGGCCACCCGTGGCGGCGAGATCACGGTCTATCGCTGGTCGCCCAATTCGCGCTATCTGGCGTATGAGCTGACCGGTGAAAGCGGCCTGGGCCAGATCTGGCTGTACGACTCTCTCAACGGCCGCAAGCAGGCGGTCACCGACCCGAACTACAACGCCGCCGACCCGGCCTTCGATCCGGACAGCCGCTATCTGTACTTCAGCTCCGACCGCGACTACAACCTGACCTTCGAGAGTTACGAGTTCGACTATGTCTACCAGCGCTCGAGCAAGCTGTTCGCCATTGCGCTGCGCGACGACGTGCCGTCGCCGGTGTTGCCGCGCAGCGATGAGATCGCGCCGCCGGCGGACAAAGGAAATGGCAAGGACTCCGACAAGGCCAAGGCCGCCAAGCCGACCGGCATCGATCTCGACGGCCTGATCGGCCGCACCGCCGAGCTGAACGTGCCGGGCGGCGCCTACGGCAGCCTGCTCGCCAGCAGCAAGGGGCTGTTCTACCTGTCCGCCAACGGCCAGGGCCCGGCCGAGTTGCGCTTCTATGAGTTGGAAGCGCGCGAGGCGAAGAAGGTCGCCGACAAGGTCACCGGCTACGCGCTCAGTGGCGATGGCAGCAAGCTGTTGATCGTGCAGGGCAAGGACTACTACATCGCCGAGGCCAAGGTTGATACGCAGTTGTCGGGCAAGCTGGACCTGTCGAAGATGGAACTGCGGATCGATCCGCCGGTCGAGTGGGCGCAACTGTTCCGCGACGGCTGGCGCATCCTGCGCGACTGGTTCTATGACGAGGGCATGCACGGCAACGACTGGGAGGCGGTATACCAGCGCTACGCCGCGCTGTTGCCGCATGTGGCCAGCCGCGCGGATCTGGACTACCTGTTCGGCGAGATCGCCGGCGAGCTCAATGCAGGTCACATCTACGTCAACCGTGGCGACGAGCCGGCGGTGGAACGCAAGGCTGGCGGCCTGCTCGGGGCCGAGTTCGAGCCGACCGAGTCGGGCTATTTCCGCTTCGCCAAGGTATTTGCCGGCGAAACCGGCATCCCCGCCTACCGCGCACCGCTCGACCAGCCCGACGCCCGGGTCGAGGCCGGCGAGTATCTGATTGCTATCGATGGCGTCGATGCGCGCAGCGTGCAGAACGTCTACCAACTGCTCGAGAACAAGGCCGATCGGCTGGTCGAGTTGAAGGTCAACCGCACGCCCAGCGCCAACGGCGCCCGTGCGTTGCGGGTGCAGACCCTGGCGAGCGAACAGAATCTGCGCTACCTGGACTGGATCAGCTCGCGTCGCGCCGAGGTCGAACGGCTGTCGGGTGGGCGCATCGGCTACGTCCACCTGCCCAATACCGCGATCGAGGGCAATCGCGAGCTGATCCGCCAGTTCTGGCCGCAGACCAACAAGGACGCGCTGATCATCGACGATCGCTACAACGGCGGCGGCTTCATACCCGATCGGATGATCGAGGTGCTGGCGCGCAAGCCGTTGAACTACTGGGCGCGGCGCGGCCTGGAGCCCCAGGCCACACCCTTCATCAGCCATCCTGGCCCGAAGGCGATGCTGATCAATGGTCAATCCAGTTCCGGTGGTGACGCGCTGCCGTACTACTTCCGCAAGTTGGGCCTGGGTACCCTGATCGGCACCCGTACATGGGGCGGCCTGATCGGCATCTCCGGCAATCCGGGTCTGGCCGACGGCGGCCAACTGATCGCAGCGACCTTCCGTTTCCTCGACACCGACAATCGCTGGGCGGTCGAGAACGAGGGCGTGGCGCCGGACATCGAAGTCATCGACTACCCCCACCTGATCGCCGCCGGACGCGACCCCAGTCTGGAGAAGGCGGTGGAAGTCCTGCTGGCCGAGCTCGAGCGATCCCCACCGCGACCGGTCGTCGCACCGCCGGCACCGAGGGAGTTTCGTTAGAGCAGGGTTGAGGGCCTCGAGCGCAGGGCTGCGGGCTTGAGGGAGCAGAAGAGCAGGGCCCAGGGCACAGGGCCCAGGGCCCAGGGCCCAGGGCCCAGGGCACAGGGCACAGGGCACAGGGCACAGCAGGGCACAGGGCACAGGGCACAGGGCACAGTGCACAGGGCACAGGGCACAGGGCACAGGGCGCAGCGCCCTCGAACGTAGGCCGGTTCCTCGCGCGCACGGCTCGGGTCACGCTCCGGGCCACTATGCGCGAGGTGGCCGGCACTCTTGATTTCGACGCTTCAATCGACAGACGGAATCGCGCTGCAGTTTGCCGCATGCCGCGACCGCGTAAGCCGATTCCTGCACGTACTGGCGGCAAAGTCCTACGTCAACTGACGGCCAAGGCTTACAGACAAGCGCGCGCTTGGAGGTCACGCTGTGGCCATGAATACATCAACCGCGACTGCCCCACCGACCTCTTTCCAGCATTGCCTGCTGCGCTGTGTACGCGGCGCCTTCCTGTGCGGGAAGGATCCGTGGACCGAGGCTTGCTACGACCACCGTTTGTCCTGGCTGGATGAGCGCCTGGCCGAACTGGCCATGATCTTTGCCGTGCACGTCCACGGCTATCGGGCGCTGAGCCAGCAACTGCACCTTGCACTGGAGTTCGAGCCGGGGTGGGTGGAGGAGTGGTCGGACCAAGAGGTCGGCGAGCGCTGGAACCGGCTCTGGCAACGCGCCGATCTGAGCGACGCCGAGCAGGCCGGAAGGATCGCGAGTTGGTTGGCGAACGAGCACAAGCTTGCCGACATCCGCCAGCGACTGGCCTCGGCCAGCGAGTTCATGCGCACGCTGACTCAGCACATTGCATGCAGGGCCAACCGCGAGGACGGCTGCCGTGGCCACTTCTGGGAAACCCGCCGCAAGGTCCGCGAGCTACCCGACGCAGCCGCCTTGCAGCTGGCGTTCCTGGAGATCGTCGGCTAGTGGCCAGCGCCAGCGTTGATCAACTCGCGCTCTTGACTGGAACTGGCGACTGGAACTGCTCTTCCGCGCTCTACCGCACCCTGCGCGCTTTCAAGCCAATGCCCGCCGCGGTGACCAGATTGTGCGAACCCAGCGCGCCCTTGCGTACCTGAATGACATCGCCGACCTTGGTCGGGCCGCGGCTGGTGTTCTCGGTGATCTGCCAGACCTGGCCATTGTCCAGTGTCACGACGCGGCCACCACGGCCGTCGGTGCTGACATTGGTGATTGTTCCCGAGATCTCGTCGACGGTCGGCGTGCGCATGGGTTCGGGCAGTCGCGCCTGGGTTTCCTTGACGTTCAGACCGAACAGTTCTCTGGCTTTCTCGGTCGTGGCGACCGATTGTGCCTCGGCGGCCGGTGCGCCGAAGGCCTGGTCGTAGCAGGCCAGTCGCTCGGCCGGCGGCAGGATGGCTGCGCAGGGATGTCTTTCGTCCTGCGCCGGGGCAAGGCCCGGTACCAACAACAGCGCGACTGCGCCCAGCAGACGCGGCAGGGTATTCCTCATGATGCAATCACCAACAAGTGGGACGAAGGGTCCGGTAGGACGGCGATCATAGAAGCGTGCTTGGCGACATCGCAAGCCGCGCGGCGAATGGGTGTGATTGAAACGGGTATTTCAGCTGACTGCCCGAACCGGCCAGAGTTCCGGAGGCGGCAGTTCCTCGCTCTCCGGCGGGTCCGCCTCACAGTCGCGCTCGCGCCATTGGCGTAGCTCGGGGCCGGATTCGCCGATGTCGAACAACAACCATTGGCCGCAGTCGCCGGCACCGCGGTACTTGTGGAAGATCCGCAACTCGCCGCGGTTCCGGTCCATCTCATCGAGCCCGATCAGCTCGCTGTGATCGGAGCTGAGCGTCCGGTCCCCGTGATCGGGATCGAAGCCAGGCAGCACCAGCAGTCGACTGCGTTCCAGGCGTCCAGCCGGTAGCCACGCGTAAATGAAGCTCTCCTGATAGGCGTAGTAGCCACAAGCAATCCGCAACAACGCACCGTGACTGCCGAAGCTGACCAGGTTCAGCCCGCCTTCGTCGTTCTGTCGTTGCGCCGAAAAGCGGTTTTCGCACGCGTCCGACCAGTCCAGCCAGGCGTGCCAGCGTTGCCGCTGGTCCAGCGTTGCCGGTGCCGACAAGCCTGGCAGCGGTCGTTGCCAGAAGGATGCGTCGGCCGGGTCCGGGCCCGCGGGCGCGAGATCGGCCGCAGCCAACCAGTCGCCACCCTCGCTCAGGCTGAATTCCGGGCTGGAGGTCAGTTGCGGATGGATGGCCTCGCAGCCGCGAGGCGCACGGGGCAGGTCGAGCCAGATTCGTTCACCATCGGCTCGCAAGCGGCCGAGCAGCCGGTCGGCGCGGGCAGGAACGGATTGGCCGACCAGCAACAGCCGCCACTCCGGCGCCTGTGGCCGGCCGTAGAGCTGAAAGCGGCAGCGACCGCCCGGAACGCTGCGATCGTAGAGCCCGATCAACAGCGGTCCCTGCTTGTCGCTGTCGTAGGCAATGGTCAGATGCTCACCATAGCGACCGGCCAACGGCGCTTCGGCGCTCGAAAGCAGCGGCCAGATCAGACCCAGCAGCCCCAGCAGCAGGCCCGATCTCACAACTATCCGACGACGATACGGTTGCGCCCCGTCTGGCGTGCCTGATAGAGCGCGGCATCGACCTTTTGCAGCAACTCGGCGCGCGAGGCGATCGCACTGGTCCAGGTGGCCGCGCCCACGCTCATCGTGGTCTTGGCGAGGTTGCCGGCGAGGTTGAACTCGGCTTCGGCCAGACGCTGGCGCAGGCGTTCCAGCAGCGGTTGGGCCTCGTCCATCGGGGTCTCGGGCAGCAGCAGAATGAACTGGCCCTCATCCAGACGCGCCTTCAAATCATCTTCCCGCAGCTCCACCTGAACCAGTCGGGCACAACGCTTGATCAACTCGTCGGCCGCCTGGTTGCCGTGCTGTTCGCGCACCTGCGCAAGTGCATCGAGTTCTATCGCGACCACCACGAACTCGCGCTGGCGACGGCGACTGCGGGCGATCTCCTGGTCCAGCAGGGTCTCGAAGTGGCGCCGGTTGAACAGCCCGCTGAGGCTGTCATGGGTAACCAGATCGTACAGCTGGCTCTGGGTCTGGCCATCGACCTCCCGCTGCTGCGCAAACTGCATCACGGTGCCGCCGACCATGATCAGGTCGTCGTCCTTCAGGCGGGCCTCCACCACCGGGCGCTCGTTCAGGTAGGTACGGTTGGTCGAATTCAGATCCCGCAGCCAGTAGCCGGTGGCATCGCGCCAGACTCGACAATGCAGCCGGGAGACGGCCCGGTTGAGCAGGCGCAGATCGCTTTCCGAAGAGCGGCCGATGATCAACGGGGTGTCGCGCAACTCGACCTCCCGGCCGACCCCTTCGCCCTGCGTGAT
>DAIMJK010000126.1:0-9864 GCA_036722245.1 Lysobacterales bacterium | reverse complement strand
GACGCCATTGCCGTAGTTGAAGGATCGGACCGCGCCGCTGGGTTGGTACTTGACGGTGTAGTGGCTGCGCTGCTTGGTGTCCGCTTCGTTGACGGCGCACTGGTTCGCAGGAGCGCGGTGCGCTGCTTACGGGCAGAGCTGATACTTGCCTTCCCGCACGCACACGTCCGGTGGCGTGCGATGGATCTCGAAGTGGCGGTAGATCGGCGCCAGTTCGGACCAGAAGCTGTGCCAGGGCGAGTCGGTTTCGGCCGCCAGCGCCGCGGCTTCCAGCCGGAACGGGAACAGGTGCACCGGCACCGCGGTCTGGCCGTTGGCAAGCGCGGCGGCGACCAGGCTGTAGATTTCCTCGATCGCTGGATCGGTCATCGCATAGCAGCCGATCGACACGCAGGCGCCGTGCACCATCAGGAACGAGCCGGTGCGGTCGTGGGCGCGGTCGAAGGTATTCGGGAAGCCCAGATCAAAGGACAGATGGTACTGGCTGGCCGGATTGAGCTGCCCGCTGCGGACGCTGTAGATGCCTTCCGGTGACTGACCGTCGCCTTCGGCCAGCTTCGGTCCGAGCACACCGGACCAGGCGCAGATCGGATAGGTCCTCAGCAACACCCAGACCGGATCGGCGGCCGGCTCCTGCGGCTTGCGCAGCCACAACTCCATCTCCCCTTCGCGCTTGAAGGCGCGCAGGAACACCGGCGCTCCGAAGTCTGTTCCCAGCAAGGCCAGCGGCGGAGCCAGTCGTTCCTGCGCGCGCTGCATCGCCGCGCCGGCCCGGTCGGCACCGTGCAGCCGGGACAACGGACTCAGTTCAGCCACGGCGAGTACAAGGCATAGGGGCGCCAGGCACATCCAGCGCGTGGAGCGGCCCGCCCGCGCAGGAGCTTCAGCCCGGCGCCACATCACTGACGATCGTGCCGCGGTCGCGACCGCCCATGGCACGGGATTTGGCACTGCCGAAGAGTCTGGCCAGCCAGTTGCTCAGATCGTCGATCAGGGCGTAGACCGTCGGCAGCACGACCAGGCTGACGATGGTGGAGAACAACAGACCGCCGGCGATTGCGCGCGCCATCGGATAATAGGGCGGCCCGTCACCACCGATCTGGACATTGCTGATGCACAGCGGCAGCAGGCCCAGCACGGTGGTGCCGACGGTCATCAGGATTGGCCGCAAACGCTCGCGCCCGCCCATCGCGAGGGCCACATCACGTGCATGGCCGGCCCGGCGCAAATTGTTGACGTGCTCGATCAGAACGATGCCGTTGTTCACCACCACGCCGATCAGGATCAGGATGCCGATCATCGCCATCAGCGAGAAGGTGGTGCCGGTGGCCAGGAAGGCCCACATCACGCCGCAGATCGAGAACACGATGGAGGTCAGGATGGTCAGTGGATAGAGCATACTTTCGAACAACGCCGCCATGACCGCGTAGATCAGCGCGATCGCCAGCAGAAAACTGAACCGCATCACGTTCTGAGCTTCCTGATCACGATCGAAGCCACGCCCGAAGCTCCAGCTGTAACCGGCCGGCAGGCTCACATTGGCCAGCGCCTGTTCGATCAGCTTGCGCGCCTCGCCCATGCTGATCTGATCAAGGTCGGTCTGGATCGCAAGGGCCACCTGGCGGTCGGTACGCTGGATCGTCGAAGGCCCCTGCTGCACCTCCAACTTGACCAGCGCGCTCAGCGGCACCGAAGGCTGGTCCGGCCGGGTCAGCTGGATCTGGCCAAGCTGGTCCAGACTGAGCTGCTCGGCGTCCTTGAAGCGCAGCCACAGCGGCACCTCGCCCTCGCGTCCGCGGTACTCGTTCAGCGGCATCCCGCGCATCGCCACCGACACCAGATTGGCGATCTGCTCGGTGTCGAAGCCCATTGCGATCGCCCGTTCCCGATCCACCCGCAGCTGCACTTCGCGTTCGGCGGTGCCCTGGTCGATGCGCACATCGGTCAGGCCGGGAACCGTCGCCAGGACCTTGACCAGCGTCCCGGCAACCTCCTCCAGAATCGCGGTGGAATCACCTATGACACTCAGCCGCACGCCCTCGTTGCCACTGCCATCATTGCGGCCCGAGCCCACCGAGACCTTGCCGATCGCGATCTGCGGCAGATTCTCGCGAATCTTTTCGGTCACCTCGCTGGCGCTCTGGGTCGCGCCGGCATCGTCGCGCAGCTGGACCCAGGTCGACATGCCACCGCCTTCGGAGTACCAGCTGTAGATCGATTTGACTTCCCATTCCTCGCGGTGCGCTTCGACGTAGTCGATCACCTTGCGCACTGCCGGCTCGATCTGCTCCAGTCGGTAGCTGCCGTTGAGGTCGTACTGGATCCGCACCGTGCGCCGATCGTCGGCCGGGAACATGTCAAACGTCACCAGCGTCGCCGGTATGGCAGTGGCCAGCAGCAGCAACACGATGCCGATCGAGGCCTTCCAGCGATGGGCCAGGGTCCACTCCAGGAAGCGACCGTAACGTTCACGGATGCGGTCAAAGAAATGGGTCTTGACGCCACCGGCCGGTGGCGCCACCCGCGAGGCCAGCATCGGAATCAGCGAAACCGCCACCAGCCAGGAGCACAGCAGCGCGATAGTCAACGGCACGGCAACGTGGACGAGAAATATCGTGATGTCGCTCTTGTCGCCGAAGATGATCGGCACGAAAACGATCACGCTGGTGAGCGTGCCGGCACTGACCGCCAGAGTCACCGACTGGGCGCCGCGGATGGCCGACAGGGCCGGATCGGCATGTTCCCGCTCGCGCTCCTGGAAGATGCTCTCGACCACCACCACGGCGTTGTCGACCAGCATACCGACCGCCAGCAGCAGGCCCATCATCGACAGGATGTTCAGGGTAAGTCCCAGGAAGTACATCACGCCCAGGGTGATCGTGGTGCAGATTGGCACCGCGAGGGACACCATCAGCGTCGACGGCCAGTGGCGCAGGAAGGCGTACAGCACGCACAACGACAAAACCATTCCGAGCAGACCGGACTTGAGCAGCTCAGTGAGCGAACTGGTCACCCCTTCGGCCTTGTCGTCGAAGGTGATCATGCGAATGTCGCCCAACTCACCGCTGGCGTTGATGCGGTCGACCTCGGCGCGCACCAGACGCCCGGTCTCGACCAGGTTGGCACCGCGCTCCTTGTAGATGTCCACGCCGACCGCGAACTCGCCATCGAGGATGCGCCGGTAATTCATCTCTTGCGACTGGTGGCGGATGTCGGCGATATCGCGCAGACGCACGCCGGCGTCGTTGACGAGCACGTCGCCGATCTGCTCCAGCGATCGGAACTCGCCTTCCGGCTGCACCCGCACCCGGCTGCCACCGTCATCGATCAGTCCGCCGGAGAGGGAGAAGTTCTCGCTCGCCAGCTTCTGCGCCAGCTGGTTCAGATCGACCGAATGCGAGGCCAGGCGTTCCGGCAGCAGCGCGATCTGGACTTCGTCCGGGGCGACACCGGACAAGTCCACCCGGGCAACACCAGGGAGCCGCTCGAGGGAGCGCTTGACGACGCGCTCAAGCCGATTGTATTGCCCGCGCAGGTCGGCATCACCGGCCGCCAGGCGCACCCGCAGGATCGGCTCGTCGGCGGTGGAGAACTTGAACACGTTGATGCGGCGCACATCCTCGGGCAACTCGCCGCGCGCCGCCTCGACCCGCTCGCGCACCTCGGCCGCCTTGATCGCCAGATCGATGCCCCAGTCGAAGATCATGAAGACCTGCGACTGGTCGGCATTGGACTGGCTCTGCATCTGCTTGATGCCCGGCAGCGTGCCCAGTACCGCCTCCAGCGGTCGGGTGATCTCCTGTTCGATCTCCTTCGGCGATGAGCCGGCATAAGGCACGTTGACGGCGATGAACGGGGCGTCAAGCTCGGGGAAGAACTCCAGTGGCAGCTCGCGCGAGGCGATCAGACCGATCACCACCAGCGAGACAAAGCCCATCACTGTCGTGACCGGCCGCCGCAACGCCAATCTGGCGATGTTCAACCCTCCTCCATGCGAGTTCATGCCCGCACCCTTCATGACCCGGCACTCCCCTCCAGCACATCCTCTTCGTCCAGCCGATTCAACCGCTCGCCGGCCGGAACCGGCACACGGTCGCCGCCGAACAGGTTGTAGAGCACCGGGATCAACACCAGTGTCAGCAGAGTCGAGAAGGCCAGACCGCCGATGACGGTGATCGCCAGCGGCCGGCGCAGTTCGGCGCCATCGCCCAGGCCAATCGCCATCGGCAGGAAGCCGAACAGGGTCGTGACGGTGGTCATCAGGATCGGCCGCAGTCGTGCATAGGCGCCTTCCAGCACCGCCTCGCGCCGGCCCATGCCATGGTTGCGCAGCTGATTGACCCGATCGACCAGCACGATTGCGTTGGACACCACGATACCAACCAGCATGATCAGGCCGATAAAGACCACCACGCTCAGACTCATGCCGAGCAGGAACAGCGCGAAGACCGCGCCGACCAGCGCGAGCGGCACCGAGAACAGGATCAGGAAGGGGTGACGGAGCGATTCGAACTGGCTGGCCATGACCAGATAGACCATGAACACCGCAAGGCCCAGTGCGAACATCAGCGAATTGAAGGATCGCGCCATCTCCTCGCTCTGACCCACCACGCGCACGTCGACGCCGGCCGGCAGCAGTACGCCGGACAGTTGCTGCTGCAGGCTGGCCACCGCGCTGCCCAGATCGGCGTCGGTCAGATTGGCCTGGATCTGGGCGATCCGCTCCTGGTCAGCGCGACGAATCTCGCCCGGACCTACCGTGACCACGATCTCGGCCAATGCCTCCAGCGGCACCGAGCGGTCGCCCGAGGCACTGATCAGCGTGCGCCGCAGATCGGCCACCGACGCACGATCGGCCTCCCGAGAGCGCACCAGCACGTCGATCTTGCGATCGCCCAGGCTGTAGCGGGTCGCCACTTCGCCGCGGACCTTGCGCACGACCTGGTCAGCCACTTCGCGTACGGTCAGACCCAGCGCCGCCACCTTGTCCTGATCGAAGCGGATGCGCACCTCCGGATGACCCTGCTCGACGCTGGACTTGACGTCGGCAAAGGACGGATTGAGCCGCATCAGTGCCGTAACCTGCGCTCCGGCCCGCTCCAGCTGGTCGATGTCATAACCGGCGATCTCCACTTCCACCGGCGTATCGAAGCTGAACAGCGCTGGCCGACCGAACTTGGCTTCAGCGCCTGGGATCAGGCTGGTGATCTGGCGCAGCTTCGCCAGCACCGCCGGCTCGGCCGCATTGCCCAGGGCCGGGTCCAGATCGACCAGCAGGCGCGAAATGTTCTCGCCGGCCTCGGTCGGATTGGCATCCAGGCGGGTGCCGCTGCCGGATACCGCATAGACCCGATCTACGCCCTCGACCTCGATCGCGCGGCGCTGAAACTGGTCAACATAGCGATCGGTTGCCGCCAGCGGCGTGCCCGGCGGCAGCTTCAGCTCCACCGTCAACTGGCCCTGGGTGAACTCGGGAATCAACTCCACCCCCAGATTGCGCACCGCGGTCAGCGCCAGCAGCAGGCTCAGGGCGGCCACGCTGACCACTTTCCAGGGGTGCACCAGCGCCCACGGCAGCAACCGCTGGTAGCCGCGTTCGACCTCAGCGAAACCACCCTGCACCCACTGCCCAGGCTTGCGCAGCAGCCACGCCAGCAGCACCAACGGCAGCGCCAGCAATCGCAGCAGCCAGCTCAGCCCATGCGCCAGCCGCTGGCTGTAGCGACCCAGCGGTCGGTCCGGATCCGCGTCGGCATAGGCCATCGGCGCGCGTACTTCCAGACTGGCCAGCATCGGGATCAGGGTGATCGCAACCAACAGCGAGATCAGCAAGGCGAAGGTCACGGTCAGCGCCTGGTCGCGGAACAGCTGACCGGCGATGCCCTCGACGAAGACCAGCGGCAGGAAGACCGCGATATGGGTCAGGGTCGAGGCGGTAATCGCCATGCCGACCTCGCTCGCCCCTTCGACCGCCGCCTGCAGCACACCCATGCCGGCGCGGCGTAACCTGGCGGTGTTCTCCAGCACCACGATGGCATTGTCCACGACCATGCCGGTGGCCAGCGCGATACCGCCCAGCGACATCACATTGAGGGTGATTCCGAACTGCTGCATGAAGAAGAAGGTGGCAATGATCGACACCGGCAACGACAGCGAGATCACCAGCGTCGCCCAGCCATTGCCGAGGAACAGGTAGATTGTCAGGATCGCCAGCAGGCCACCGAGCACGGCGCTCTTGACGACTTCGGCGATCGAGCTTTCGATGAAGCGCGACTGGTCGTCGATCAGTTCCAGGCTGGCACCGGGCGGGAGTTCCTTGCGTAGTCGCTCCAGCGTGCCGCGTATCTCCTGTGCCACCGACACCGTGTTCGCATCGCCTTCCTTGTAGATCGCCACCTCGACCGCTTCACGGCCGTCGATGCGGATGATCGCCTGGCGCTCCTTGAAACCGGCATGCACCTCGGCGACGTCCTTGAGCCGAACCGTCCGCCCATCGATCACGACCAGCACCATCTCGCGCATCTCGTCGAGATTGACGAACTGGTTCAAGGTGCGGACCAGGAAGCGCTGGCTGCCCTCGTCGACCCGCCCGCCGGACAGGTTCACGTTCTCGCGCGCCAGCCGGTCGATGACTGCGCCGACCGACAATCCCAGCTGACCCAGACGCTGCTGGTCCAGCAGCACCTGCACCTCGTCTTCCAGACCACCACCGATCTTCACCGCGGCAACGCCGGGCAAGGGCTCCAGCCGCTTGCTCACTTCCTCGTCGGCGTGCCGGCGCAGCGCCTTCAGCGCGGCCTCGCCACCGCTGTCCTCGGCCAGCAGCGCGAGCCGCACGATCGGCTCGGTCGAGGGGTCGAAACGCAACAACTGCGGTCGGGTCGCCTGCAGCGGCAACTGCAGCAGTTCCAACTTCTCGCGCACGTCCAGACCGGCCTGGTCCATGTCGCTGCCCCAGGCAAATTCCAGGATCACGTCGGACTGACCGGTGCGCGACACGCTGCCGACGCGCTGCACGTTCTTGACCACTCCGACCGCTTCCTCGACCGGCTCGGTCAGCAGGTTCTCGATCTCACTTGGCGCCGCGCCAGTGAACTCGGTGCGCACGGTCAGGGTGGGATAGGACAGGTCTGGCAGCAGGTTCAGCTTCAGCTTGGTCAGCCCGATCAGGCCGAACAGCACCAGCGTCACGGTAAACATCAGTACCGTGACCCGGCGCCGGGTGGCGCCTTCGATGATGGTCATTGAATTAGCCCGGATGCTTCATGAGTATGCGCGGCAGGACGGGAGCAGGCCATCGCGGCTTAACCGCCCTGCTTGACCGCGTTCGTTACCTGCGCGGTCTGGGCCGCGCCCCCGGGCACGTCCGCCGGAGGATTGAGAACCTGCACCTTGCTGCCTTCACGTACGCCGGCCTGACCGAGCGTGACCACCAGCGCGCCGGGCTCCAGGCCTTCGCGCACTTCGGCCACGCCACCGGCGACATGACCCAGCATCACCGGCTGGCGTCGGGCCACCCCGTCACTATCGATGCGGAACACCGCGGCGTCCTGGTCTTCAGCCAGCAAGGCCTGGCGCGGCACGGTGAGCACTTCCTCGCGCACGTCGTGGACCACGGACAAGCGGCCGAACATGCCCGAGCGCAGGCGGCCAGCCTCGTCGCGGAAATGCGCCACCACCCGGAAGGTGCCGGAAGCGGCGTCCACCACCGGACTGACCCGCGCCACCTTGCCCTGAAAGATTTCGCCCGGGACGGCGTCGACCAGCATCGAAACCGGCTGACCGGCCGCAATGATCTGCATTTCCCGCTCCGGCACGCTGATGACCGCTTCCAGCGGGTCAAAGTCATCGATCCGGAACAACGACTGGTTCTGCTGCACCAGATTGCCCGCACGAATCATGCGCTGGCTGACGGTACCGCTGATCGGCGCGCGGATTTCGGTGTAGGACAATTCCAACTGCTGGATCGCCAGCATCGCCCGCTGCGTTTCCAGATCGAAACGGGCGCGATCGAAGGCATCGTTGGCAATCAGCTTGCGCTCGAACATCTTCTCGGTGCGCTCAAACTCGCTCTGCTGCTTGGCCAGATCCGCTTTGGCCTGACGCACGCTCAGCCGCTGCCGATCGGACTCCAGCCGCGCCAGCAGATCACCCTTGCGGACGGTATCGCCTTCCTCGACCATCAGTTCCAGCACCACGCCGGTGGCCTTGGACACGACTTCCGAAGTCGCGACCGCCTGCAGCGTGGCGGTACCCTCGAAGGATTGTGTCAATGGTGCGCGACGGGCCGTCGCAACCTCCACCGGCACGCGCGCCTCGATTTCGGTCTTGGCACCGTCGGCCCTGGCCGTATCCGGGCCGCCTTCGCGGCCGCAAGCGGCCAGCGCCAGCGCGGCGAACAACAACGAGACTTTGATGCTGGGGCGGGTCATGGAGCTCTCGCTTGCTATAGGTGTGTTACCAGACTAGGACACCGATACGCGGAATGCATGGGCATGAAGTCATATCCGACCAGGAATCCTGCCCGACCCAGGCTGAGCGAAAGATGACGGGGCGTGTGCGAGCACAGGCAGCGGCACGCGCCTGGCCCGCGCAAATCCGGACGAGCCGGATTGGGTGGACGGCTCAGTCCACGCAGACGGGCTTGGGCTGCCCTGGTCCGACCACGACAAAGCGCTTGATCGGCTTGGTCTGGCTGACCCCCTCCAGAGTGTAGCTGAAACTGCCATTGTCACCGTCAGTGAAGTGCAGGCTGGCGCTGCCGACCTGAGGCACCGGGAAGATGGTGGCCGGACCATTGATCAGGGGCAAGGGCACCCCCGCGTCGGGTCGCTGCAAGGCGCCACTGAAGCTGCCGTCGGCCTGGAGTTGCAAGCTTGCGGCGCTCAGCCATTGGTCACGCCCGCCGTCACCGTAGGTGTACCACAGCGCGAAAACCACATCCCCCTGATGGGCCAGGGTCAAGCCCCAGCCCGGTTCGCGATCGTTCCACCACAGATCGGAATAGTTGCTGGCGCTCAGGCGCGACTGGGTCGTGCCGACACATGCCGGGCCTAGCCCATTGAAGATGAATCGTACGAGCCGTTTGTTCTGGGTCACGCCAAACAGGTTGTAAGACAGGCTGAGTTCACCATTGGCGTCAAAGCTCAACATCGCGTCGCCCACCTCCGTCACGCTGGTAAAGGCCTGACTATCGTCGATCTGCGCGAACGGGGTACCACTGATTCGGTAAATCGGCCCGGCGAACTGGCCCTCTGCCACGCGCGTCGCCTCGACGGTCAGAAACATTCCGCCGCCGTCGTCCGGGTCGTAGCTGTACCAAGTGCCGTACAGCAGGTCGCCCTGATGCTGGGCGTTGAAGCCCCAACCCGGTTCGGCTGGGTTCCACCAGGTGTAACTGTAATTGACGCTCGACCCGACAATTGCCGCGACGCCAGACTCGCCGATGCGCACGGTGTAAATGTCCGTCTCGCCGTTGTCCGCGCCGGCGCTCAGATTGCTCGCTGCGGAGCCGAAGGCAACCGTGCTGCCATCGCCGGACAAGGTCGGAGTCGAACTGTCGGCGTTTGGCTGCTCTCCATCAACAGTCCGCGACAGTCGCAGCACCTCACCGGTCTCCAGTCGCTTGACCAGGACATCGGTGGCGTCGTTGCGATCGAGTTCGACCAGATTGGTCGCGTCGGTCTCGAAGCTCACCAGTTTGCCGTCGTCGGAAATGGAGGGGTTGCGGCTGGGGCCATTACCCTGGAAGCCATAGCGCGACGTCGATACCCGTTGCAGCCTCATCAGGCGGCCGTTGTTGTCCAACTCGAAGTGGAAGATGTCGCTGACGCCGTTGCTGTCGCCGGGGACCAGATTGCTGGC
>DAIMJK010000125.1:0-9866 GCA_036722245.1 Lysobacterales bacterium | reverse complement strand
TCGCTGCTACTCGCGTGCGTATTGCATCACCTTGTCGTCGCCGGTCAGGCGGTGGATGCTCAACGGCAAGGGGCCGAAGACGGCTTGCAACAGGCGGCTTGCGGCTTCGGCCAGTTCGGGTTGGTCCAGGCCCAGGCGCAAGCTGCGGTCGGCGGCCTGGCGCAGGCTGAAGCGGCGCAGGGGCAGCGGCTTGAGGGCAATGCTGACGTCGATGTTGTTGACCAGATGGCCGTCGGCATCCTCGAACAGCACCGGGGCGCGGCCTTCCAGCGCCTGCAGCATTGGCGTGTCGCCGCGCCACAGCAACTGCCCCTGGTCGCCGGTGCGGTAGCGCAGCAGCGGCAGGTAGGGATCGAAGCCGCCGGTCAGGGTCAGTTCGCCCGATTCCCCCGGCGCCAGCGGGCGGTCGTCGCTGCCCAGCACTTCCACGTACAACTGCGGCTGCAGCAGGGTCCACGGGCCACCGGCACAGGCATCGCGGGCGGCGATCGGGCCGGTTTCGTTGCAGGCATACAGGTCGATCACCGGGCAACCGAATTGCGCCCGCAGTGCTTCGGCCAGCGCCGGGCTGAGCATCATCGAGCTGGACAGCAGCGCGGCCGGTCGGATCGGCGGCGCCAGCTGCAGCAATTCGTGCAGGGACAGCGGATCGCCAGTGATCAGGTACGGGTTGGCCCAGCGCAGGTATTCGATACGATCGGACGAATCGCGCCAGCCGTCGGGATGCAGGTTCAACTTCAGGAAGCCGGCCTCTCCCAGATAGCTTGCGACCGAGGCGACCACCACAGTCTGACGCTGCCAGCAGGCCAGCAGCACACCGACCCGCCCGGGCAGCGCGGGCAGGCTGACGTCGACCAGCGCCAGCGCCCGCCGCAGCAGCGGCAGATACATCGCGCAGGCTTCCGGCGTCCATGGCAACGTCAGCCGGTGGCCGCTGCTGCCGAAGGTCTGATGCACCACCAGCCGCTCCAGCGGCAGGTCGACCGGGACGTGGCGGGTGATGTCACGGGCCAGATCGGCGCGATCGAAACTCGGCAGTTGCTGCAGCGCAACGCCGGTCGACAGATCGCGCCAGGCCGGAACCCGTGGCAGCATCCGCGCCAGCCAGCCGGCCAGCCAGGACGGCAGTTCGCCGGCGCGCCAGCGCGGTGGCTGGTCCTGCACGAATCGATCGAAGGCGGCCACTTCGGCCAGCCCGCTGCGGTCCAGCCGGTCACCGCACAGCGCATTGAAGCGCGGCGCGCGCCGGTGCTCACGCAGTGCCTGGAGCAGCGCGCGACCATCGGCAGTCAGCAGTGGATGGCGCTCGGCCTCGCTCAGCGTGTCGCTGACCAGCGAATCGCTCACGCCTTACTCCCGGTTGTATTTCATCGCCGCTTCTTCGGCGGCCTTGCGCGCCATGGCTTCGCGCAGCTTGCGCGCGCGCTCCTCGGCGGCGCGGGCGGCGGCGACCAGCTGCGCCTGCTCGATCGAGTCGCGTGCCTTGAGCCGATAGCTGAAGGCGCTGGCGGATTCATCGGCCGGCAAGAGCTTCAGCCGATCCAACAATTGCCGCACCAGCTCTTCGCGCCCCTCGCCGCTGTCCATCACCCGCTGCGCACTCAGATGCACCGCGCGCTCGGCCAGGTCTCGCTGCAGGAAGTCGAGCAACCCGGCCCGCCGGGCGGCATCAAGCCGACCGCGCAGGACGGCTAGCAACTCGGGCTGGTAGAGCACCCACAACGCCAGCATGTTCAGCCGCAGTCGGCCCAGCGACTGCTTGTCCTGCGCCTCGAAGGGCACCGCCTCGGCGTCCGTCAGCGGTGTGGCCCGCTGCGCTTCGAGGCAGTCCGCTAGCAAGGCGCTGACCCGCACACCCGGACTGCGGCTGAGCTCCGGCGGCGCCAGCCAATCCAGCGGCGCATCGGCCAAATGACGCAGCAGTGCGGCCATCGGCGGCGCGGCCATCGCTGCTGCGGCGTCGGATGCAGTCGTGTTCATGCCGCCTCCGCATAGCTGGCCTGGGAGAAGGCACGGGCAAAGGCGATCAGCTGCTCCCAGTTGCTGACCCGGTACTCGGCGATCTGCAGTCGTTCGAGCAGGGCGACCAGATCCGGCCGGTTCCAGCCCTGATACACGTTCAGCGCCAGGCTCATGCCGCCGCGGGCCTTGGCCAGCGCCTCGCCAACCACCTGCGCGCCCGGCGTACCGCGCTCGTCCGGATTGAGAATCGTGTCGATGCCATCGTCGGACAGCACCAGCACGTGGGCCGGGCGATCGCTGCGCTTGCGATCGGCATGGCTGTCGCGCAGCACGTTGAGCGGAAACTGGGTCGAGCCGCCGATATAGCCGGTCAGCACGCGCAGCACGGCGTCCTCGTCGCGGACGAAGCCGGCGGTGCATTGGTACTGGCCCGGACCGCTCCACAGCGTCGCCTGCACCCGCGCGCCGGCGCGGAAGGCGCTCAGGGCAACAATCGCACCGGCCAGAGTGATCGGGCTGAAGGCGCGCTTGGGGTCGGGCATCGAGCCGGAACAATCGACGTACAGGTCCAGATCGACCGCCTCGCGCGCCGGCAGGCCGCCCGGACTGCTGCCGTAGACGCGCTTGACCGTGGTCAGGCCAGGGAACACGATCGGCGAGACCAGCACCGTCTCGAACCAGTCGATGTCCTCCGGCGGCTCGCCCGGCTGCCAGCTTTCGATGCCCTCGGCCTGCGGCTCGGCGACCTCAGGAATGATCCGCACCGGGAAGCGCACCAGATGCGGCCGGGCCAGCTCGCGGTAGTAGCGCATTGCGGCCTCGTGATCGTTCAGCTGCATGCCGAGCTGGCGCAGGATCTGCCCGTACTCGAGCGGATCCCGGCGCTGGCCGGTGTCGCCGATCGAACTGCGGCCGCGTCCCTTGCGCCGATCCTCCGCCCCCTCGGCCTTGCCATCGAGGGTGCCGGCGACGCGTGGATCATTGGCCGGATGGACCGGCTGGAGCTCGTCCGGATCGATGCTGGCCAGGCCATCGGGCATACCGTCGGCCGCACTGACCTGATCCAGATCCAGCCACGCCGCCAGTGCCGGTGGCGGCTGCTGGCCGCGTTGCTCGATCAGATAGGGCAGGCAGAGCAGGGCGAAGCCGCCGGCGCCATCGAGCCAGTCCTGGGCGTAGCCGCGGATCAACTGTGCGCCGAGCAGGGCATCGCCTTCGGCCGATCTGGGCAGGCTGGCCTGCACCAGCGTGTGCTCCGGCAGAGACCAGAGATGTTCGTAGATGCGCAGATAAAGCTGCCACAAGGGCCCCGGATCGGAACCTCCCAGCTTGCGGTAAAGCGCATCCATCGGCAGCCCGACCTGTCGCTGCAGACGATCATTGATCAGCAGATCGGCATACAGATTGGCGATCAACGGCGCCTGCTCCTCGACCGAAGGCAGGCCGCGCCGGACCCGCGCCAGCAAGCGGCCGTGATCGCTCAGGTCGGCCGGCACGAACAAGTGGTGGCCAATCTCATGTGCCAGCACCTCGACCGGATGCGCATCCAGCCCCAGCTTCGTCAGCGCCGGCAGATTCAGCACCACTCGATGATCGTCGAGCCGGATCATCGCAAGTCCGTTGCCCAGACCCTCGCGTTTGGCACAGGCGGCGTCGGCACACAGCAGCGGCTCGCGCAGACGCAGGAAGGGGCTCCAGGCACGCTGCGCCAGCGGCCAGGCGGCGTTCCAGTCGGTCTTCATGGCGCCACTCCGGCCGTGACGACCGGTCGGCTGCAGACGGCGTACAGCCGCACGCTGTAGGAACGCTGCAGGACGACCGCGGCGGTGTGGCCGTCACAGGCCCAGCTGGCCACCGCGCCAGCCAGCTCCAGCGCGCTGCCGCTGGCCGGGTGGCTCAGGCGGCGGCCCTTGCAGTGCAGCACGATCGGCTTGGCCGCCGCCGTCGGCGGGCCGCTGGCGTCGGCGCTGAGCTGGGCGCCGTAAGCGTCGGCATAGAGGAACTGCAACGGCCCGCTGCGATCCTGCAGCGCGATCCGGCCCTCCAGCAAGATCACTTCCGGCACCTCGACAAAGTCGCCACCCAGTCCACGGAAGCCGCCGATGCGGCCCACCTCCTGCAAGCGCGGCGGTGCCATCACCGCTTCTGTGCCGGCCCAGGGATCGTCGCGCAGGCGGGTAAGCAGCGCGGCTACCGGAGCCTCCATGGCATGCGGCTGCAGGCCCAGTGCGGTGGCCAGCAGCGGTGCCGGCAGACCGTCAGCCTGCACCAGCGCTGAGGCACGGAAGGTGGCCAGACCACAGCGCCAGGCCAGCACCTGCGCCGCGCCCAGCAATGCATCCGTGGGTTGGTGACCATCGAACCGATGCAGCAGTTCGGCCAGACCGGCCAGCCATTCATCGCAGCGAACGCCCGGCTGGGCCTTCAAGTGCAGCCAGGCATTGCACAAGCGGGCGGTGATCGCGATCGGGTCAGTCGCGATCGCCGCGCTGTGCTCGGTCAGCCGTTGCCAGAGCCGGTCCAGTCCGGTCGGACTGCCACTGCCATCGGCGGCGTGGCCGGCTTGCAGCAATGCCAATGCCACCTCGAACAGCGCCTCGGTATGGACCTGACTCGCATCAGCCGATTCATCGGCAAGCGACTCGACCAATGGCCCCACCCACTGTCGCAGACTGCGCCCGAAGGCTTCGGCATCCAGCCCCGGCCGCAGCGCGCGGGCCATCTTGAAGCGCTGGTTGTAGTGCTCCCGGCGCGCGACCAGGGCCGCCTGGAAGCGACCGCCATCGAGCTCGGGCGGGACCCGGCTTGCCGACGCGGCCTGTGCCTTGCGTGCCATCGGTCCACCCTTTGTGGTCAGGCGGGCAGTTTAGCGGGACGGGTGCGGTGCGCGGCGAGGGGCTGTGGATTCAAACTGATGCAGTGATGGGAATCAGCGCTGTGAAGTCGGGGTCGGGGTCGGGGTCGGAATCGAGGTCGGGATCGGAATCGATCCGTTGCCCAGCGTTCCCGGCCTCCTCCTCGCGATTCGTGTAGCCACGCAGTTCCAGCGTCGTCAGCATCGCCACGATCCGGTCGAGTACGCTTGTAGGCCCAGTCGAAGTACTCGATGGCTGGCCGCTGCACGGCCAGTCGTTCATGGCCAAGACTCAACGCTTGGATCCGATACCGATTCCGATTCCGACCCCGACCACGACTCCAAACGCCATGCACCCCGCCCATCGCGTCCTTGTGCCCTGGATAGAACAGCTCGCCGATCCCTGGCGATTGCCGACGATCGAGCAGCTCAACGCCTGGCAAGGGGCGGCTGGACCGCGCTTCGCGATGGTTCCGGAGCACGCCGGTTATGAGCTGCATATTGCCGAGCACGGCGTGGTACCGACCCGCCCGGAGGACTGGCACGACGCCTTCAACGCGCTGTGCTGGCTGGCCTGGCCGCAGACCAAGCGGGCGATCAATCGGGCTCACTGCCAGATCCTGCGTGTCGGCGGTGAGGCCGAGCGGCGCCGGCGTTCACCGGCGCGGGATGTGCTGACCCTGCTCGACGAGGGCGGCGCGATCGTGCTGTGCAGCCAAGCTGCGCCAATCGAACTGCTGCTCGCCCGGCGCTGGCGCGAACTGTTCGTGGACCAGCGCGGCGCGCTCGAGCGGCACGCCCGGCTGTTGCTGCTCGGTCACGCCAGTCTGGACGAGTTGCGTCAGCCACGGCTGGGAATCACCGCCAAGTGCCTGGTTTTCCAGGTCGAACCTGCGCTGCTTGAACTGGACGATCGGCGCTTGCGCGCGCACGCTGACCGGCTGGCTGCGGCGCGGCTCGCCGATCCGGCAATACTTGGCCGCGGCCGGGACTATCCACCGCTGCCGCTGCTGGGCTGGCCCGGCTGGCATCCGGACAACGTAAACCCCGCGTTCTACAGCGATCATCCGGGCTACTTCCGACCACCCACTGAACTCAGCCGCCCTGCGGCAAGCTGAGGGTCACCGCCAGGCCGCCGCCTTCGCGATTGCGCAGGCTGAGGCGGCCGCCGTGCGCTTCGGCGATCTCGCGCGCCAGCGCAAGGCCGATGCCCGAGCCGCTGCGCTTGGTCGAATAGAAGGGAATCAGCGCGCTTTCCAGTACCGCCGTGCTCATGCCGCTACCGCGATCACGCACGCTGATATCTACCTGAGCGGCGCGTGGGCTGATCTGAAGTTCGATCTGTACATCGGAGGAGCCGGACTCGTGGGCGTTCTTGAGCAGGTTGATCAGAACCTGCTCAACCTGCGCGCGGTCAAAGTTGCCGGGTCGCTGTGGCAATTCGCCAACCAGTCGGAACGGCCACTGCGCGTTCAGTACGGCAATCAGGTCGGCCCAGTCGACCGGCTCGGGTCGCGGCAGCGGCAGCTTGGCGAAACCGGCGTAGCCCTTGACGAAGTGCTCCAGATGGCGCGCCCGCTCGCCGATCGTCGCCAGCACCTGCGGTAGCCGTTCGTACTGGCCGGCCTTCACCAGCGCGCCGCCGGAATGGCTGAGCGAGATCAGCGGGGCGAGCGAATTGTTGAGCTCGTGGCTGATCACCCGGATCACTTTCTTCCAGGTCGCCACCTCTTGCCGGGTCAGTTCGCGGGTCAGATGCTTGAGCAGCAGCAGACGATGACGCTGGCCGTTGAGCTGCAGGTCGCGGTGATCCAGGTGCCAGGTCTCCTCATGACCGTTGACCTCCGCGCTGTAGAGGCCCGCGTCGCCCGCCAGCACCGCGTCGCGCAATTCCGCCGGCACAGTCGCGAGCAGTTCGTCGAGCAAGCGACCCTCGATCTTGCTCCCGCCGCCGAGCAGGTGGCGCGCGGCCAGATTGGCATAGACCAGATGACCGCGAGCATTGACCAGCACGATCGCGGTCGGCGTGTTCTGCACCACCGTGTGCAGCAACAGCTCGCGCTGAAACAGATTCTGCCGCTCGGCCCGCAAGACCTGGCCCAGTTCATTGTGGGCGCTCACCAGTTCACCCAGTTCGTCGCTGCGACGGCTGTGGATGGAGAAGGCGAAATCCCCATCGCGGAAAGACTGCACCGCGCCACTGAGCGCCCGCACCAGCGCCGCCACCGGCCCGGCCAGCGCCCGCGCCAACAGCACCGCCAGGGTCAGTACCAGCGCGATCGCCACCAGCCAGGCCAGCAGCGGCGGCCAACTCGCCCGACCCATGCCATAGCCCAGGCCAAAGCCGGCCATGCCGACCACGATCAGCAACCCCGCCAGACGGCCTTCGAGGGAGAGCATGCGGTTCATCGGGGGCATCGGCGAAGGCGAGGGGCGGAATTGCAGACTAGCTCAAGGGTAGGGCCCAGGGCATGAGAACTGCAGCCCTGATGTCCGATCCCACTCTATAATTGGCTGATCCGCCTCTGACTAGACATCTGTCAAAGATTCAATATGTGTCCACCCGGCGCCCTCCGCGCGCCGTTGATGACAGGAGAGTTCTCATGAAGGCCCTTTCGCTCACCACCTTGCTGGTTACCGCCTTCGCAATGTCCAACCCGCTGGCCGCCGCGGCCGAAGACTTGCCCGGTCACCAGGCCGGCAGTCAATACACCGCCACCTGGCACCAGCACGCGGCACGCTGGCAGTTCACGCCGGCCGAAGGCGAGGCGCTGACCGTCACCGCCGAGGCCGGCTGCGCCAATGGCACCAAGCTGCCGACCGGCGTCTGGCTGTTGACCCGCGACAGCGCCGGCCAGCCCGCGCTGACCGCGCCGTCGGCGATTGAACTGCCAACCGGTCACAGCGGTTCGGTCCGACTGGTGGATTGCGGTCAGAGCGCCGACGGCGTGGCCACTGTTGCCGCCCCGCGGTTGTTGCTGGACATGCTGACCGCGTCGACTGGCGCGGTACGCATCGATGACTGAGCCGGTCTCAGGCCCGCTGCTGCGGGTCGGTATCCTGGCGCTGGACGGCGTGCTGCTGTCCAGCGTCGCAGGTCCAGCCGACGCCCTGCAGGTGGCGGCCAAACTGGCGCAGTTGCGCGACCCGCTGCACGGGGCGCGCTTTGAGAGCGTGGTGATCAACGCCTGCGGCAGGCAGAGCGTGACCACGTCGAACCACCTGCAGCTGTCCGGTCTGAGCGGTCCACGCACGGATCTGGATCTGCTGCTGGTGCCGGGCCTGATGAACGATGGCGCCCACGACCTGCATCGCCGGGTACAGGGCTGCGATCCCGAGCTGGCCTACCTGCAGCAGCTGGCCAGCGCCGGCGTGCCGATTGCGGCGTCCTGCACCGGCACCTTCCTGCTTGGCGCCAGCGGACTGCTGGACGGTCATCGCGCCACCACCAGCTGGTGGCTGGCGGCTGCTTTCCGCCGGCAGTTTCCGAAGGTCCAGCTGGAAGCCGATCAGTTGGTGGTCCGTGATGGCGCCCTGGTGACCACCGGCGCAGCCACCGCGGTCTACCAGTACATCCTGCAGCTGGTGGCCGAGGTCGGTGGGGCCGAACTGGCACAGCAGACCGGGCGGATGTTGATCATCGATCGAGAGCGGCAGAGCCAGGCCCCCTACGTGAGCATGGCGATGGTCGAGCGACCGCGTCATTCCTTGAGCGAACGGGCTGAGCGCTATCTGCAGCAGACCCTCGATCAGGAGTTGTCCGTGGCCGGCCTGGCCGAACATTGCGGCGTCAGCGAGCGCAGCCTGTTGCGGCATTTCCGGGCCCACCACGGTGTATCGCCGCTGGAATACATCCAGCGGATCCGGGTCGAACGGGCCAAGGCGATGCTCGAAAGCACGCGCCTGAGCCTGGAGGAGATCGTCGAGCGCTGCGGCTACAGCGACGTGTCGAGCTTCCGCAAGCTGTTCAAGCGCGCCGCCAGCCTGACCCCGGGCGAGTATCGGGAGCGGTTTCGGCTGCGCGCCAACTGACCTTCAAGAGCAGTTCCAGTGGCCAGTTCCAGTAGCCCGTATCAACAGCAGGACCAGGGCCGGGGCTCAGGGCCCAGAAGAGCCGCTGCAACGGAACCCCGAGTTGTACTCGGGAACGACCGCGGAAGCGCAGGGGTCAGGGGCCAGAACCCGGAAGAGCGGCTGCAATGGAACCCCGAGTTGTCCTTTGTGTTGAATGCTCTGGCTCTGGCTCTGGACAGCGACCAACCAAACCCTTGAGCCCGCACCCCCTTGCACCGATACTCACGCCCCCTTCACGATTCGATGGAGTCGATCATGGTCTGTCTGGACGTGGCCTTCGACCTGCCGGCCGATGTGACCGACTTCGACCCGGCCAGCGGCCCGCTGCGGCTGGAACTGGCGCAGTCGGTGATGCGGGTGTCCGATCTGATCGCCCAGGCGGTCACAACCCAGGTGATGCTGCGCCGGCTGGCGCGTGGGCCGGCGCGTGAGTATCTGGACGACGAGGCGCTGCGGCAGCAGCTGGCGCGTGGCCGGGTGGCGCTGGACCAGACCACCGAGCCGGATCTGGCGCGCGAGATCGAGCACGCCCGGCAGGGTTTCGCCGAAGGCCGCTACCGGATGATCCTGGACGGCGCCTGGTTGTCGGATCTGGACGAGGAAGTCGAGCTGAGCGAGCACGGCAAGCTGGTGTTCCTGCGCCTGACCCCGCTGGTGGGAGGCTGATCGATGCTCACGAGCACCGAACAGCAAGCCCGCATCCACGCGCTGGAAGACTGGTTCATCGCCCACATCCCGAGCATCTGGGGCTTCGAGGCGCGGATCACCAGCGCAATGCGGCGGATCTGGGGCAATGGTAGCTCGCGCGAAATCGAGCACTACTACTACGGCCGAGATCTGGAGCCGCGGGTCTACCTGCGCAAGGGTGTGGATGACCCCGAGTGGCCGCTGTATCAGGCCACCATCGACGCCTTGAGTGCTCACTTTGGTGCCGACGCGCCGCATCTGGCCGACTATCACTTTCGCCCCGCGTCCC
>DAIMJK010000124.1:0-9918 GCA_036722245.1 Lysobacterales bacterium | reverse complement strand
TCTACAAGTCCAGCTTCGACAAGGCCAACCGCTCCTCCCACCGCAGCTTTCGCGGTCCGGGCATGGAAGGTGGCCTGAAGATACTCGATGAGGTCAAGCGCCAGATTGGCGTGCCGGTGCTGACCGACGTGCACGAGGACACCCCGCACGCCGAGGTGGCGAGCGTGGTCGATGTGCTGCAGACGCCGGCGATGCTTTGCCGCCAGACCGGTTTCATCCAGGCGGTCGCTGCCGCCGGCAAGCCGGTCAACATCAAGAAGGGCCAGTTCCTGGCACCGTGGGACATGCGTCACGTGGTCGACAAGGCGCGCGCCACCGGAAATGAGCAGATCATGGTCTGCGAACGCGGCGTGTCCTTCGGTTACAACAACCTGGTCTCGGACATGCGTTCGCTGGTGGTGATGCGGGAGACCGGCTGCCCGGTGGTGTTCGACGCGACCCATTCGGTGCAGCTGCCTGGCGGTCAGGGCGAGCGCTCCGGTGGCCAGCGCGAGTTCGTGCCGGCGCTGGCCCGCGCTGCCATTGCGGTCGGGGTGGCCGGCTTGTTCATGGAGACCCATCCGGATCCGGACCAGGCCTTGTCGGACGGTCCCAACGCGTGGCCTTTGGGGCAGATGCGAAGATTGCTGGAGACGCTGGTCGCGCTCGATCGCGTCGCCAAGGCAGACTGAGCGCTCGCTGCTTCCGGCGCTGCGCCGCGGCGGTGATTGGTCGGTCTGGCAACAAGAATTCAGCTGAATGCGAGGGATTGTGCCAATGACGACCGCTGCAATGGACATGAGCATCGAGGCGACCCGGATCCACGCCCGCGAGATTCTCGATTCGCGTGGCAATCCGACTCTGGAGGCCGAAGTTCAGCTGACCAACGGCGGTTGGGGCCGTGCCGCGGTGCCGTCGGGGGCGTCCACGGGCTCGCACGAGGCGGTCGAGCTGCGCGATGGCGACGCCACACGCTATCTGGGCAAGGGTGTGCGAACGGCGGTTGCGCACGTCAATGGCGAGATCGCCAGTGCCCTGGTCGGGCAGTCCTTCACTGATCAGGTCGCGCTCGATTCGCGACTGATCGCGCTTGACGGCACGCCGAACAAGGGCCGCCTGGGCGCCAATGCGCTGCTCGGGGTCTCGCTCGCGGCCGCTCATGCCAGCGCCGCCGGTCGAGGCTTGCCGCTGTGGCAGCATCTGGCCGGCGACGGCACGGTCGAACTGCCGGTGCCGATGATGAACATCATCAACGGCGGCGCGCACGCCGACAACAGCGTCGACTTCCAGGAGTTCATGATCCTGCCGGTCGGTCTGCCCAGTTTCGCCGAAGCCTTGCGCGCCGGCACCGAAATCTTCCATGCGCTCAAGTCCGTGCTCAAATCGCGCGCGCTTGCCACGGCAGTCGGGGATGAAGGCGGCTTTGCGCCGGATCTGAGCAGCAACGAGGCCGCCGTCGAAGTGATTCTGGAGGCGATCGACAAGGCGGGCTACCGCGCCGGTGAGCAGATCTGGCTCGGTCTGGACGTGGCCAGCACCGAGTTTTATCGCGACGGCGCCTACCAGTTGGCCGCCGAGGGTCGCAGCCTGAGCCCGGCGCAGATGGTCGATCTGCTCGCCGACTGGTCTGCCCGCTACCCGATCCTTAGCATCGAGGACGGCATGGCCGAGGACGACTGGGGCGGCTGGAAGCTGCTGACCGAGCGCGTCGGCCAGCGCGTGCAGTTGGTCGGCGACGATCTGTTCGTGACCAACACCGAACTGCTGCAGCGCGGCATCGATCAAGGCATCGCCAACTCGATCCTGATCAAGCTCAATCAGATCGGTACGCTGACAGAGACCCTCGGCGCTATCGCGATGGCGGCACGCGCCGGCTACACCGCGGTGGTGTCGCATCGTTCCGGTGAGACCGAGGACACGACCATCGCCGATCTCGCCGCCGCCAGCTCGGCCACCCAGATCAAGACCGGCAGCCTGTGCCGCAGCGATCGCGTCGCCAAGTACAACCAGCTGTTGCGGATCGAGCAAGCGCTGGGCAGTGCCGCCCGCTACGCCGGAGCGCGAGCTTTCGGCCGACTGTCGCCCGGCTGAGCATACAGGCATGCTGCGCTGGGTCATGCTGGTGCTGTTGCTGCTGCTGGTAGCGTTGCAGTTTCGGCTCTGGTTTGGCGAGGGTGGCATGCGCCAGGTGTGGCAGCTGGAGAGCGACCTGGCGGCGCAGAAGGCCGAAAACGAAGCGCTCAGCGAACGCAACGCCGATCTGGCGGCCGAGGTCGAAGACCTGCGCGGCGGTCGCGAGGCGGTCGAGGAGCGCGCCCGCGAAGAACTCGGCATGATCGGCCCGGATGAGGAGTACTACCAGGTCGTCGAGCCCGATCGGCGCAGCGCGCCGGCGACCGTAGCTGCGCCGAACGAAGTGCCCCAGCCGTGAGCTGGGTCATTGTGCCGGCGGCCGGGCGTGGTCTGCGCTTCGACGCGCGCAGCCCGAAGCAGTACTGGTCGGTGGCTGGCCGGACAATCCTGGAACACACGCTGGAACGCCTGTTGGCGCATCCGGCGATCGAGGCAGTGATTGTCGCGATCGCTGCCGATGATGCGCGCTTTCCGCACTTGCCAGTGGCCAGCGATCCGCGCGTCCAGCACGTCATCGGCGGGGCCGAGCGGGCCGATTCGGTGCGTGCCGGCTTGGCCGCGCTGCCGGTCGCGGTCGAAGCGGGGCACGCGGTGCTGGTGCACGACGCCGCCCGGCCCTGTCTGCGGCCCGAGTTGCTCGATCGGCTCTTGGCCTGTGCCGACGAGCCGGCCGGCGCGCTACTGGCGCTGCCGGTGGTTGATACGCTCAAGCGTAGTGTGGGCGAGTCCCAGGCGCGCGTGGCCGAGACGGTGGACCGGCGGCACTACTGGCGTGCGCAGACGCCGCAGCTGTTTCCGCGCGGCCTGTTGCAACGCGCGCTGGACGCGGCCGCGCGCGAGGGGCGGCAAGTGACCGACGAGGCGATGGCGGCCGAGGCGCTGGCGCTGGCGCCGCGGCTGGTCGAGGGCAGCGAGGACAATCGCAAGCTGACTCGGCCGGAGGATCTGGTACTGATTGCGGCCTGGCTGGAAGCCAATCCGCTGACCGAGCCGCCGAAGGGAGGCAAGCGACAATGAGACTGCGGATCGGTCAGGGCGTCGACGTGCACGCCTTCGGGCCGGGTGATCATCTGGTCCTGGGCGGCGTGCGGGTGCCGTACAGCCATGGCGTGCTGGCGCATTCGGATGGCGATGTGTTGCTGCACGCGTTGACCGATGCGCTGCTCGGGGCGCTCGCGCTGGGCGATATCGGCCAGTGGTTTCCGCCGTCCGATCCGCGCTGGCGCGATGCCGACAGCCGCCAGTTCGTGCTGGCCGCGCTGCAGGCGGTAGCCGAGCACGGTCTGCGCGTGATCAATGTGGACCTGACCGTGCTTGCCGAGGCGCCGAAGATCGGGCCGCAGCGGGAGGCGATCCGCGCGGCCGTTGCCGGGCTGCTGCAGATCGACATCGGCGCGGTGGGCGTCAAGGCCACTACCACCGAGCAGCTTGGATTCCTCGGTCGCGGCGAAGGCATAGGGGCGATGGCGGTAGTGCTGCTGGGGGACGGAGCGGTGCAGCCATGACGCGCGCGCCATGAGCATGCCGCGCGCCTTCGGACCGGCGCTGGGTCGGGCTGTCTTTCGCCAGCGGCCGGAAGATTTCGAGGTCGAGGAGCTGCTCGACTTCGGTGCCGATGGCGATGGTCCGCACCAACTGCTGCGCGTGCGCAAGGTCGGCGCCAACACCGTCTTCGTGGCCGGCCAACTGGCCCGCTTTGCCGGCGTGGCCGAGCGTGATGTCGGCTATTCGGGCTTGAAGGATCGCCACGCGCTGGCGATCCAGTACTACAGCCTGCCGACGCCACCAGCGGGGGTCGACTGGTCGAGCTTCGCGGTCGATGGGGTGGCGATCCTGCAGGCGGCCCCGCATCGGCGCAAGTTGCGCCGGGGCGCGCATCGCGGTAATCGCTTCAGCCTGCTGCTGACAGAGGTTGATGCGGCGGTCGATGCGGTCGAACAGCGGCTGCAGCGCATCGCCGCCGATGGCTTCCCGAACTGGTTTGGCGAGCAGCGCTTCGGTCACAGCAACCGCCAATCCGCCCAGGCCCTGCTGCAGGGCGGTGGCCGCAAGCTCAACCGCAATCAGCGCAGCTTCGCGCTGTCGGCGCTGCGTTCGGAGCTGTACAACGAGATCTTGAGCCGGCGGGTCGAGGACGGCAGCTGGAATCAGGCCCTGCCGGGCGAACCTCTTCTGCTGGACGGTCGCGGCTCGTGGTTCATCCCGGAGCAGATCGACCAGGAGATCGTCGACCGGATTGCCCGCGGCGAGATCCATCCCAGCGGTGCGCTGGTCGGACTGGCCGGCAAGCAAACACTCAGCGGCGCGGTCGCCGAACTCGAGAAGACGGTACTGGACCGCTATCCAGGCATCGAGAGTGTGTTTCAGCGTTTCCACCTGGAAGCGGACCGCCGCGCGTTGCGTTGCCTGCCACGCCAATTGCGCTGGCAGTGGCCTGCCGCCGGCCAGCTACGGCTGGATTTCGAGTTGGTGCGCGGCAGCTATGCGACCAGTCTGCTGCACGAGCTGTTCGAGGCGGTCGACGCCCAGCGCTGAAGGCCAGGTTGACGTTCAGCGCCATGAGCCCCACCGACCCCGGACCTCGTTGCGGTCAGGCCTTGGCGCCCTCCATCCAGCCGCGAGTGTCCTCCAGACGGCCTTCGACCAGGCCGAAGAAACGCTCCTGCACGGCGCGGGTGACCGGGCCAGGGACGCCGCTGCCAACCTTCTTGCCGTCCACCTCGACCACCGGCGTGATCTCGGCGGCGGTGCCGGTCATGAAGATCTCGCTGGCGAAATACAGCGCTTCGCGTGGCAGGGCCTGCTCGATGGTCTCGTAGCCAGCCTCGCGCGCCAGCTCCATCGCCATTCCGCGGGTGATGCCGAGCAGGATCGAGGCAGTCATCGGCGGCGTGTAGAGCTTGCCGTCGATGACCAGGAACAGATTCTCGCCCGCCCCTTCGCTGACATTGCCGTCGACGCTCAGGCCGATGCCCTCGGCGCAGCCGCGGGCGCGTGCTTCGCGCGAAATAAGGATGCTCGACAGATAGTTGCCACCGGCCTTGGCCATCGTCGGTACCGTATTGGGCGCCAGCCGGCGCCAGCTCGACACGCAGGCCGAAACGCCATCCTGGAGCGCCGACTTGCCCAGATAGGGGCCCCATTCCCAGGCCCCGATGGCGATGTCGACCGGGTTGTCGGCGGCCAGCCCGAAGGCGCCCAGGCCGCGGTAGGCGATCGGGCGCAGATAGGCGGACTTGAGATTGTTGAGCTTGAGCACCTCGAAGCAGGCGGCGTACAGCTCGTCCAGGCTGTAGCCGATTTCCATGTCGTACATCCGCGCCGAGGCATACAGCCGCTGCAGATGGGCGGTGAGCTTGATCACCCGCGGTTCGCCGTTGATCGCATAGGCACGAATGCCCTCGAACACGCTGGAGCCATAGTGCAGGCCGTGCGCCATCACGTGCGTGGTGCCGTCCGCCCATGCCTTGATCTGGCCGTTCTGCCACAGATACTCGGGGTACTTCTGAGCCATTGTCACTTCCTTGAGCTGTCTGGATCGAGCTGCGATCTGAGGCGCGAGTCTAGCTGGAAACGCGCGAGTGCAGGCCGCGCAGGGGGTCGGAATTCGAGGGCTCAGGGCTAGGGCCCAGGGCCCAAGGGCCCAGGGCGGACCCAGCCTGGTCCAGAGCCATCCAATGCGAGGGCGGCGGCTCTTGATCTGCTGGGCCCTGTGCCCTGTACCCTTGAATGAAGACCTTTTGAAACAAGGGCGGCGGCTCTTGATCTGCTGGGCCCTGTGCCCTGGGCCCTGGGCCCTTGAATGAAGACCTTCTGCAACATCAGCTCCAATCGCACCGCTTTGCCGCGCCATGACAGCGAGCCGACAGCCACCGGCCTATACTGCAATGCTCGCCAGCTCCGAAGTAGTACCGATGATCAAACCCTCACTCCTGCTCGCGCTCGGCCTGATCCTGGCCTCGTTGCCCGCCGCCGCCGAGCAAACGAATCCCGACGCAGACGCCAAGACGGCGCCGGAAAGGCTGGTCGAAGTCAATGACTTGCGCGCCTTCGCCGCGGTCTTTCGCGAAGTGCGGCGCTCTTACGTCGAACCGGTCGACAGCAGCGAGTTGATGCAGGCGGCGATCCGTGGGCTGCTGGCGGACCTGGATCCGCACAGCGAGTATCTGGAAACCGAGCAGATGATGGCGCTGCAGGACGACACCAGCGGCAGCTATGCCGGCCTGGGTCTGGAAGTGCAGATGCTCGACGGCATGCTCACCGTGGTTTCGCCAATCGACGAGACCCCGGCGGCCCGGGCGGGGATGCGCAGCGGCGATGTGATCGTCGAGATCGACGGCGTGCCGCTGGATGTCGATACCACCGGCGAGGCGGTCGAGTTGCTGCGCGGGGAACCGGGCAGCAAGGTCCAGCTGAGTGTCTTTCGCGAAGGGGCCGAACCCTTTCGGGTCCAGCTCACGCGCGAGCTGATCAACGTGGCCAGCGTGCGTAGCCGACGGCTGGCCGACGGCATCGGCTATCTGCGAATCAGCCAGTTCCAGGAAGACACCGGCTCGCAGACGGTCAAGGCAGTGGGCAGATTGCAGGCGGACCAGGCGCTGCGCGGACTGATCCTCGACCTGCGCAGCAATCCGGGCGGCTTGCTGACCGCAGCGGTGGAAGTGAGCGACAGCTTTCTCGAGGCCGGCGTCATCGTCAGTACCCGCGGTCGGGTCAGTCAGACCCAGGCCACGCTGGAAGCCGGTAGCGGCGACCTGCTCGCGGGTGCGCCGATCGTGGTGCTGGTCGACAGCGGTACCGCGTCAGCGGCCGAAATCGTTGCCGGCGCCCTGCAGGACCATCAGCGCGCGCTGGTGGTCGGGCAACAGACCTTCGGCAAGGGCTCGGTGCAGACCATCCTGCCGCTGGAGAATGGGGAGGCGCTCAAGCTCACCACCGCACGCTACTACACGCCGGCCGGCCGCGCCATTCAGGCCCAGGGCATCAGTCCGGACGTGGTCCTGGCCGACGCCGAGTTCAAGCGTCTTGCGGCGCCCGAGCGGCGCCTGAGCGAAGCGGATCTGCGTGGCCATCTGGAGGCCGAGAAGGGCCCAGTCAAGGGCGACATCGCGGCTACTGAAGCCAATACCGGCTTCGAGGGCCCTGGCGATGACTATGCCCTGACCGAGGCGCTGGGCATCATCCAGGCGCTGGTCCGCTGGCAGGCGCGTACCGCGCCGGCTGCGGCCACGGTCGACCCCGGCTGATCAATCCGCTCAGCGGGCTGCCGGACCCAGGCTGAAGGGGACAACCTTTTCGCCGGCCGAGTCGCGGATCCGGGCGGCCCCACGCTCGCGAACTTCCTCCACCCGCACCACCGCGTGCATCGGCAGATGCAGCGCCTGGGTGTTGCCGAACTCTTCCTTCAGCTTTTCCTCGACCGGATCCACTACCACACTGTTGCTGTCGAACTGCAAGTCACTGACCAGAACAAAGCCATACAGCTCGCTGGCGCTGACCTGCTTGGCATACAGCTCGTAGGATTTGCCGTGGTTGATGAAAGTGACCTTGTAGAGCGTTTTGCGGGAACTCATCGTGATCGGTGTCCGGCGGGCATCAACGCCCAAGGTACTACGGCGGGAGCAGATTGGAGCGGCGCCGGTACATCCAGGGTCGCAGCAGCCAGGCCAGCAGGCCGCCGCCAACGAAGCCGAACAGATGCGCCGACCAGGCGACCGAGGGCGCCTGCTCGCCGATGCTGAGCAGCAGTTGCAGCAAGAGCCAAAGCCCGAGCAGATGCAGCGCCGGCACCCGCACGAACTGCACATACAGGCCCAGCGGCAGCATGATCCCCAGATGGGAGCGCGGAAAGAGGCTCAAATAGGCGCCAATCAGCCCGGATACCGCACCGCTGGCGCCAATGATCGGAGCCCGCGGATCGCTGGCGAGCATCGCCGCACCGAGGTTGGCCAGCGCACCGGCGAGCAGCCACAGCACACCCCAGCGCCAGGGCTTGAGGATCTGTTCGATGGCGACACCGAAAATTGCCAGAAAGAGCATGTTGCCGAGCAGATGGGTCCAGTCGGCATGCAGGAAGAGGGCGCTGATCAGGCGTAGCCAGGACCACCAGTCCTGCCCGCCCAGGACCTCGGGCAGCATGCCGTAGCGACCGAGCAAATGACCACGCTCGGTCGACGGCAATACCTGCAGATAGATCGCCAGCGCCATGCACAGCAGCAAGGTCAACGGCGTGGCCCACAACCATCGCCGCTTGGGTCGCTCTTCCAGCCGGATGAACATGCGGCGCTGAACTCGCTCCGGAAGCTCCGGATCTGGGGGACAAGGTGGTGCTGGCGAGAGGAATTGAACCCCCAACCGCTCGATTACAAATCGAGTGCTCTACCAATTGAGCTACGCCAGCATATCGATGGCCGCCACGCGGGGCGGCCAGACCGCAAGTGTAGGCGGGTGGGGAGATTTGGGCAAAGCCTTCAAGCGCAGGGGGCGATTCAAACTGATGTCTTGAGGAACCTGCAAAGGACTGAGGGCCCAGGGCCCAGGGCCCAGGGCCCAGTCCGGAGCGAAGGTCAGGCGAGTACGGAGTCTTTCGCGCTGCCATCGTGTTTTGAGTGGACTCACTCAAATCGGTTCTTGACCTTGCTGGGCCCTGGGCCTGCGACCACCAGACCCCCGAAACATCAGCTTGAATCGCACCCGGCGCAGGGCCCAGGACTGCTAGCGGAGGCCCAGATGAGCTGAGGGTCCAGCGTCGCTTGCGTGAACGCTCCGCCTTGTAGTCATGCGTCGGGTCCCACTCGAGGATCGAGAACTGATGCGCCTTCAATCGTATCCGGGCCTAGCGGTGTCCATTCAGCGGCAGCGTGATGAGCATTCGCGCACCGTGCTGCCAGGTCGGATCAACCGCCAGCGAGCCGCCGTGGGCCTCGGCCACCAGTCGCGCCAGGTACAGGCCCAGGCCGGTGCCCCCCGTGTCACGGGCTCTGGAACCGTCACTGCGGAAAAAGGGCTCTCCGAGCGACTCGGCCTGCTGCGCGTCCAGCCCCGGCCCGTGATCCTGCACCGCAATTGTCAGACGGTCTGTGTCTGCGGAAACACGAATTTCAACCGATCCCTGCGCCCGGTTGGCGTAGCGCAGCGAACTGGCAATCAGGTTTTTCAGAAGCAGCGTCAGCCGAACGCGGTCAGCCTGCAGGGTGGCGTCGCGCTCGATCTGCACGGAGACTTGCTCGCGGTCCCGAGCAAAATAATCGGTCAGCATGGTCTCGATCAGCTCGCTGATGGTCACCTCGGAGCGGGCCAGGGCGCGGTGCCGGTCGTTCAGCCGTTCGGCTTCCAGCAGGGGGACAAGAACCTCAAGTACCAGCAGAACCTTGCCGGGCGGCGCCTGGCCATCGTTGTGCTGCTCTCCACCAGTTGGCCACGAATCCAGAACGCGCTTCCATCGGTGGTCGCGGCCGTGGCCGATGCGTCTCCTGGCAGTTACCAAGAGGTCAACGTCTCGGGCGGTGCCCGATAAAGACGAGGGCCTGGCTTCGTCCTATTTGGCGATCTCGATCAGTTCGATGTCCTTGCGCAGCAGCTCGTTGACCAGTTCGGAGAGGTCGACGCCTTTGGCGCTTGCCACGGCGAGCAGGCTCATCTGGACTGGATCGTCAAGATAGACCGGCAGGCGAAGTTTCTGTCCAGGGCGATGGAACTTGCCGCGGGTGCCCTGGGAGAAGTCGATCTCGGCCGGGATGTCACGTTCGATGGGGTTCATGAGGTTCACCTACATCATGATTGTGGCTGGCCGATGTACTGCGCCTG